>NZ_LKET01000038.1 GCF_001317355.1 Oxobacter pfennigii | reverse complement strand
GGAGTCGATTCAGTAAATTCATTGGCAAAGGTTCCATCGTCGGTATACCAGCCATCAAATCTGTATCCGGTTTTCGTTGGCGCTGCGGGTAACGTTACAGTGGTATTTTCTGCTACATTGGCAATCGGAGCCACTGTGCTTCCCCCATTGCTGTCAAAGGTTACCGTATATGTGTCCGAAGTAAGGGCAGTCCACTTGGCATAGACTGTCATATCTTCTGTCACCGGAGTCGATTCGGTAAACTCATTCTCAAAGGTTCCATTGTCTGTGTACCAGCCTGCAAAGGTATATCCTGCCTTTGTCGGCTCTGCCGGCAGCGTCACCGTGGTGTTTGTCGTCACATTGACAATCGGAGCTACCTGACTTCCTCCATTGCTATTAAAGGTCACAGTATATGTGTCTGGAATAAGGGCAGTCCACTTGGCGTAGACCGTCAGATTTCCTGTAACTGCAGTCGATTCGGTAAACTCATTTTCAAACGTTTCATCGTCTGTATACCATCCCGCAAAGGCGTATCCTGCTTTTGCCGGAGCCGCCAAAAACGCAACCGTACTATTGTAAAGAACTTCTGTCAGTGGGGCAACCGCACTGCCTCCATTGCTGTCGAACGTCACCGTATAGGCTTCGGTAATCCAATTCGCATAAACCGTCAGATCCCCTGTTACCGGGGTTGATTCGGTAAAAGAGTCCGCAAAGGTTTCATCGTCGGTATACCAGCCATCGAAGATATGCCCTGCCTTTGTCGGCTCTGCCGGCAAGGTCACAGTGGCATTGGCCTCTACATTGGTAATCGGAGCTACCTGGCTTCCGCCTTTGCTGTTAAAGGTTACAGTATAAGTATCCGGTGTAACTGCCGTCCACTTAGCATAGACCGTCATATTGCCCGTAACCGGAGTGGTGTCTGTAAACCTATGAGCAAAGGTGTCATTGTCCGTGTACCAACCGGCAAAAGTGTAGCCAGCTTTCGTCGGTTCGGCCGGTAAGGATACAGTGGCATTAGCCGCTACATTGGCAATCGCTTCGACTGCACTTCCGCCGTTGCTGTAAAAAGTCACAGTATAGGTTTGGGCTGATTTTTGCACCCTGTTATTATTGGTATCGGCAACATAGATATTGCCATAACTGTCCACCGCTATGCCAGAGGGATTGTCAAACTGACCGGCACCGTTCCCGCGGGTTCCCCATTTCGCCAGCAAAGTACCGGCAGGGCTGAACATTCTAATCCAATTGGCGCTGGTGTCTGCAACATAAACATTTCCGGTACCATCCACGGCAATTCCCTGCGGGAAGTAAAATTGGCTGTCACCGGATCCCAGGCTTCCCCACTTCAATACAAATTCGCCGTTGGCATCAAACTTCTGTACCCGGTTGTTATTGTTGTCGAGCACATAGATATTTCCACTGCTGTCAACAGCTACATCTCTTGGGCTGTTAAACTGGCCATCACCATTGCCGTAACTGGTTCCTCCCCATATATATTGCGGCTGGAATGCAGAGTTGAACTTCTGCATTCGATGGTTCTGGGCTTCAACCACATAAATGTTGCCATCACTGTCTACAGCGACTCCTGACGGCCTTTTAAATTCTCCTTCGCCTGTACCGGTGCTGCCAAAGGCTTCCGGATTTCCGCCCATCGAGTCAAACTTCTGAATTCGATCGTTTTCGATGTCGGCAACGTAAACATTGCCGGCACTGTCCACGGCGATTCCTTTAGGCGAGTTAAACTGGCCAAGCCCAGTACCGAAGCTCCCCCACGCTGTAATAAAAGCACCCGCAGCATTAAACTTTTGAATCCTGTGATTATTACTGTCCGCAACATAGATATTGCCATCACTGTCCACAGCAATTCCATAAGGGCGGTTGAATTCCCCTTCATCAGAACCGTTGCTTCCCCACTTCGTCAGGAAACTGCCTGACGAATCAAATTTTTGGATCCGTTTATTACCGGTGTCCACCACATAGACATTGCCGCTGCTGTCTGTCGTAACATCTTGTGGAGCGCCAAACTGAGCATTCCCTACACCATTACTTCCCCACTTCGTTAGAAACTCGCCTTCCGCACTGTACTTTTGAATACGGTTGTTAAGTGTATCTGCAATATAGATGTTTCCATCTTGATCCACGGCAACACCGAGGGGAAGGTTGAATGGACCCCCAGCGCTGTCTGAGCCTCCAAATGCCCCTACATAAACGCCATCAGACGTAAATTTTTGAAGCCGCGGGTCATTACCATCAACGGCATAGATATTACCGTTGTTATCCACCGCAATATCGGATATCAGGCTAAATTGGTAATCTCCATTGTCCTGACTATCCCCCCATTTCGTAATAAATTCACCATATGAATCGAACTTTTGAATCCGTTTGTTGGTGGTATCCGCAACATAGATATTCCCATCGCTGTCTACAGCCACACTTTTCGGATTTCTAAATTGTCCATCATTGCTGCCGGCGCTGCCAAACTTCATCAAGAATTCGCCTGTGGAACTGAACTTTTGAATACGGCTATTACCCATATCAGTAACATAGACATTATTATCACTGTCTATGGCAATATGACCTGGAACATTCAGTTGGCCATTTCCATTGCCATAGCTTCCCCATGTGGCCAGAATTTCCCCCGTAGAACTTAATTTCTTGATCTGATGCCGGTTTGAATCGGCAATATAAATATTACCGTTGCTGTCCACTGCTGCAGCCACTGGAACATCAAAGAACCATTGCCCGTTTGGAATGATGGGTATAAAGCCGCTTGGTATCGAAACCGCCGTCCATTTGGCATAAACCGTTATATTTCCAGTTACCGGAGTAGCTGCTGTAAACACATTCGCAAACACACCATTGTCTGTGTACCAGCCGGCAAAAGTGTATCCCGCCTTGGTTGGGGCTGTAGGCAAGGTTACCGTCGTATTCGCTGCCACATTGCTGATCGCTTCAACCGGGCTGCCGCCATTGCTGTCAAAGGTCACCGTATACCTTGCCGGAGCAGTCGCACCCAGCTTTTGAATCCTGTTGTTGCCGCTGTCGACAACATAGATATTATCGTTGCTGTCAACCATTACAGCACCGGGCATGAGAAACTCTCCCTCAGAAAACCCCGGGCTCCCCCAGCTTTCTATGAATTCTCCTGTAGAACTGAACTTTTGAATCCGATAGTTACCACTATCCGAAACATAGACATTTCCCTCGCTGTCCACAGCAATGCCATTGGGGTAACTTAACTGGCCATCCTCGCTCCTATGGTTTTCATCACCATCATTCCCCCACTCCAGCACAAAACTTTCAGTACTGAACTCGCTGAACTTCTGCACCCGATTATTGTAGGTATCAAGCACATAGATATTGCCGATGCTGTCAATAGTTACACCGGTAGGACCACCAAACTCTCCGGGGCCGGTACCGGGGTCGGTTCCTCCCAGTGTCCCCAAAGAAGTGCCTGTGGGGCTGAATTTTTGCACCCGGTGGTTCATAATTTCAGTGACGTAAAGGTTGCCGCTGTCATCCACCGCTAAACCCATTGGCACATTTAAGCTGAAGTCCGATTCTTCCAAACTCTCGATTGTATCCAGATACTGACCTGTAGAATCAAACTTTTGAATTCTATTGTTATTCAAATCGGCAACATAGACATGGCCGTCAGAATCCACCACAATGCCCATAGGCATGTTAAACTGGCCATTATCACTGCCGTAACTGCCCCATGCTGTCACAAACGCGCCTGCAGCATCAAATTTCTCGATCCGGTTATTATCCGTATCGGAAACATAGATATTTCCCTCAAGATCCATCGCGACCCCATAAGGTTGGTAAAGTTCACCCTCAGCACTGCCGCCCCTTCCCCATTTCTTCAGGAAGCCGCCTGAGGAAGTAAATTTTTGAATCCGGTTGTTATCGCTATCGGTAACATAGATATTATCATCACTATCGACCGCAATGCCGCATGGATTGGCAAACTGGCCGTCCCCGCGGCCATCGCCCCCCCAGCTCATCTGGAAATTGCCTGCTCCATCGAACTTTTGAATTTGATTAGTATCAGCATCGGCTGCATAAACATTTCCCATGCTGTCCACTGTAACACCTTGGGGCTCAATCAGCAGGTCTTCTCCAAAACCGTCTTCTGCGCCGAACATCATCATAAAATCGCCGGCAGAAGTAAATTCAACGATTCGTCCCGTACCGCTGTCAACAACATAGACACTTCCGTGAGGGTCCACAGCTATATCCGTTGGCCGGCTGAATTGATAGTATCCACCGGCCTGGCTCCACCAATCAGCATCCACCTGCCCTGATGAATTAAATTTTTCAACCCGATTATCCTCTTCATAGGTGACATAAATGTTTCCATCGCTGTCCACCGCAACCCCGCTTGGAGACATAGGGGAGTCGCCGTCCCCGTTATTCTCCAGGCTCATCTGGAAATCGTAGTAATCTTCGTAATCGTCTTCTATTAACATGAATTTTTGGACCCGATTGTTGCCTGCATCAGCAACATAGACATTTCCGTCACCGTCTACTGCGATGTCCGCTAATTCATCAATTCGTCCATTTGCGCTGCCATAAACTCCCCAAGACTGCAGAATCTCACCCGTAGGGCTTAATTTTGTAACTTGGTATGGATTTTCATCGCTCTCAGAAGTACCGACATACATATTACCGCTGCCGTCAACCGCCACCGCATTCGGGGAATCAAAAAACCATTGCTGGGCAGGAATGATCGTTCGGAAACCTGAATCAGTATCAGCCAAAGCCGTTTTACTGCCTAAAGGAAACATCGTCAATACAAATACTAAAATCATCAATAAACTTACTGATTTTCTAAAGACTCTCACGTTTTATGTCCTCCTTTTATCTTTAATAAATATTTCATAGCTTTTATCATAAAGTACCGACCCTAAATAAACCCTAAATGAAGAGTGCTCCATAGTACTAATTAGTCCTATGGAGCACTTCACACAAATCCTTATATATCAATATTTTCGACACTTTTAGTTAAAAAATTTAATTTAAAAATTTTCTAATGGTAAAAGTATTTTTTAAGTATTTTAAAACGATAAATCTTCTATCTTTAATTCAGTAAATAAGACATTATCGAGGATCATTTTTCAATCAAAGACCAAAGCTGCTCTTCAATGCCTTTGTTCACTGCTCCTTCTCCGCCGAACAAGGTCATTCCGCTCAGCTTGCGGCTCTTCAAATACTCAACGAAGCTGTTTGATAAGCTGCTGTCCACCAGCATAATCGGTGAATTGTGCTTTGCGGCATAAACACTTCCTGCAAGTGCATCGGGGAAGTTGTTGCCCGTGGCTATGCAAATGCTTCCTCCCGCTTCATTGAAGTATTTTGCTGCTGCCAGCGATGTTTCGTAACGGTCCTGTCCTGCGATTCTCACTACATTGCTTTTATCCAGTGAAGTGAGCTGGGCTGCCTGATCTTCCACCACAGTGCTGATAACCGCCGTACCCCCGATAATATAGACTTTGGACGGCATAATCTTGGTGATAGCTTCCTTAATATCGTTACTGAGGCCATCCTTTGGCACTAAGAAAATCGGGCTCTGCATTCTCGCTGCAATGCTGCTGACCGACAGCGCATCCGGATAGCTTTCTCCGTAAGCCAGGATTACCGGAGTTCCGGTCTTGACTTCTAAGCGTTCAGCTATTTTAACCGCCGTTTCATAGCGGTCTGTTCCGGCAAGCCTGGTGATACGGCTGAAA
>NZ_LKET01000037.1 GCF_001317355.1 Oxobacter pfennigii | reverse complement strand
GTTATCATAATCGGTGGCAATAGCCCCAGGGTCACACCCGTTCCCATACCGAACACGTAGGTTAAGCCTGGGTACGCTGATGGTACTGCCATGGAAGCGTGGTGGAAGAGTAAGTCGTCGCCGGTATTATTGTGAACTTTGGTTCACACAAAAACGGATTTCTTATAGAAATCCGTTTTTTTATTTAATTATAATATTGTATTAAAAAAGTGCCGGGCAATAGCCCGGAAAAGTTGAATTAAATTATTAGGGTTCAAATCATGGGGATATGTTATATGAACGATTAATGTAGCATAAATTCTATGCTACATTTTCAGTATAGCATTTTTTATAAAAATGACAATATCGATAAAGATGATAAAAAATTTTTTTATTGTTGGATTGGGCAATTAATGATTATATAATTATAAAGAGTATTATTTAAAATACAGCCTTTATCTGTTCGAGGTGTATGTGATGATGAACTTGAAAGAACTGCATGCATCATGTATGCAATGCCATAAATGTGAATTAAGTAATGGAAGAACCAATGTAGTATTTGGAGAAGGAAATTTAAAGGCAAGGGTTATGTTTATAGGAGAAGGTCCAGGTCATGACGAGGATATGCAGGGGAGGCCCTTTGTAGGTAAAGCAGGGCAATTACTTACAAAAATGATAGAAGCCATAGACCTTAAAAGAGAAGATGTATACATAGCCAATATAGTAAAATGCAGACCTCCCAATAATAGGGTCCCTCTTCCGGAAGAAGCTGAAGCATGCCTTCCATATCTTCGGAATCAAGTAGCTATCATAAGGCCAAGTATCTTAGTATGCCTGGGTTCAACAGCAGCCAGATATGTGATTGACAGAGAAATGAGAATAACAAGAGACAGGGGCAAATGGATAGATAGAGGTAAGTTTTCAATTATAGGAACATATCATCCTGCAGCATTATTAAGAGATCCCGATAAAAAAAGAGAGGCATGGGAGGATTTTAAAAAAATAAGGGATAAGTATATGAGCTTGAATGTATGATTATCTGATAATAGTAGGAAACTTGAGTTTACCTGCCTTTCTTTTTATAGAACTAAAAATATGTGTTCCAGCAGGTAATATAATACCTAGAGTAGCAGGAGATAAAAGCATTATAAATAAATAAATAAAAGAAGTATCTGCATTCATGGGAAAAAATAAAGGGATTCTCATAAAGATTATAAATATTGCATTATAGGATATGAAGAAGTTATTGCTATCCAGTAAATTTATATATGAAGAATAGGGATTGAATGCTATGGCAATTATAAAGTTTATAGCCACAAATGTCAGCAGCGATATAACAGAATCCCATATAGCGTTTTTTGAGAAGTTACAATATATTAATACAAGAACTGCGAAGGCTACAAGACCTCCTGATATTAGTACTATGGGTGAATACATCGACGGCCATGAAATTTGAAGCGAGCTATAAAGCATCTTAAATATAAGCCCAATCACTATGTAAAAAGATGCAGCAATAATACCGTGTGAAACTCCTTTGTACATAAATTCCTCCTGAAGAATGACTTCTATAATTATAATTTATATCTGCTCTATAATGGTCGATAGCCTAATAATATATATATTTATTAGGCAAAAAACTATACTCATAAAGATGCTCTAAAATAAAAACTTTATAATTATTTTGATTATATTAAAATTACAAAAGCAGGTGGGCTGAATGAAAAACGAACAATTGGAAAAGCTTAAAAGGCAATGTGTGGATAATGTGGAAAAAGAATTTCCGGGTGGGGATAAAGTTATTGTATTTGGCGAAGGAAATACTGATACGGATATTGTCCTTGTGGGAGAAGCCCCGGGAGAAAAAGAGACCCTTCTCGCCAGGCCTTTTGTTGGTCAGGCAGGTAAAATCCTTGATGAGTTTCTTGAAATCCTTAAGTTAAATAGGGAAGACATATATATTACAAACATTGTAAAATTCAGGCCTTATAAAATAAATGCCAAAACCGGTAGACTCTCTAACCGGGCACCAAATAAAGAAGAAGTAAAGCTGTGCCGGCCGTATTTAATCAAACAGCTTGAAATAATTAAACCTAAGATTGTTGTGACACTGGGTAATATATCTTTAAGAGCGATAATTGATGATGATAGAATCACGATTGGAGAAAGCCATGGTACACTAATGGATATGCGTTCCTTTTTCCTTCTTCCGTTATATCATCCTGCAAGCATAATATACAATAGAAAATTGAAGGAAATATATCAGAAGGATCTTGTCAAACTTAAGTGTTTTATCAAGGATTATATAAATGTTTAAGAAATGAAATTGTTTTAAAGCTGTCGGAGGTATATATGAGATTGGATTTTATGGATTTTAAGAAAAATATAAATGGCAAAAAGGTTGCAGTACTGGGAATCGGCGTCAGCAACAGGCCGCTTATAAAAAGTATTGTTAACATGGGGGCAAATGTTACCGCCTGCGATAAAATGTTCAGAGAGGAAATTGGGTGTATCTGTGATGAATTTGAAGATATGGGGGTAATATTAAACCTTGGCCCTGATTATCTGGATAAATTAGATAATTTCGATTACATTTTCAGAACACCTTCATTAAGGCCGGATTTACCACAGATTGAAAAAGCTGTTAAAAATGGAGCAAGCTTAACTTCCGAGATGGAGGAGTTTTTAAAATACTGTCCGGCCGAAGTGATAGGAGTCACAGGCAGTGACGGAAAAACCACCACAACTACTCTTATATATGAGATGCTTAAAAAAGAAGGATACAATGTTTGGGTAGGCGGAAACATAGGTACACCCTTATTTGATAAGTTGGATGTCATAAAGGCTGAAGACAAGGTAGTGCTCGAACTGTCCAGCTTTCAGCTAATGACTATGAAAATAAGTCCTGATATAGCTGTAGTTACAAATTTAAGTCCCAATCATCTGGATATGCATAAGTCCATGGATGAATATATCCAATCAAAAAAGAACATATATAAATATCAGGATGCAAAGGGCATGCTTGTCTTAAATAAGGATAATAGCATAACCAGAGATATGGAGAAGGAAGCAAAGGGAAATACAGTTTTTTTTAGCATATCAAAATCCCTTGAGAAAGGCGCTTTTCTTGATGGAGCTAACCTTGTGTTAATAGAAAATGGTAACAAAAAAACAATATGCAGTACTGATGAGATAAAGCTTCCGGGGATCCACAATATTGAAAACCTGCTGGCTGCATCGGCTGCAATAAGCAGTCTATGCAGTATAAAAAGTATGAGAGATGTAGCGACTAACTTCATGGGAGTGGAGCACAGAATAGAATTTGTCAGGGAAGTTAATGGAGTGAAATATTATAATGATTCCATTGCTTCAAGCCCGTCAAGAGCGGCGGCCGGGTTGAATGCTTTTAAACAAAGGGTTATATTGATAGCCGGTGGCTATGATAAAAAAATACCCTTTGATGGGCTTGCAATTAAGGGTATAGATAAAATAAAACTTTTGATACTTATGGGAGCTACTGCTGATAAAATAGAAAATGCCTTTATAGAAGAGATGGGAAAACAAAATAAAAGAATACCTATAATTCATGCTGCCGGACTTAAAGAGGCGGTTGAAGCCGCAAGGGATAAAGGGGAAGAAGGGGATATTGTAACTCTTTCACCTGCATGCGCCAGTTTTGACATGTTTAAGAATTTTGAGGAGAGGGGAAACAAATTTAAAGAGATAGTAAATAATTTATAATAGAAGGTAACTTTACGCCGTTTGTAATCAAATAGTTTGATTATAACGGCTTTTAATTTTATATTGAGTTATTCAATTTCATAAACTGGTGAATAATAATAAAAGGCCTATTAGAATATTGGGACTATAAAAAATGCAGTTGGTATGTCGGAGGTATGGCTAATGAAGAAAATTATTTGCATTATAATTATCCTTGCATTGACTCTGCCATTCTTATTGAGCAGAAAAGGTATAAGCAGGACTGATATAGAGCCATTGCAGGAAAGCAAGCAGGATCTTGATATCGTGTGGAATGAAAGTGAATATAAAGGAACAATCAAGCCTTATAGTGCAAAGCTCGATCTTTCTAACTTATCGAATACCCTGGTTATGCAGGAAATGAACATAATTGATAAATACATGCTGTCAAAGAATCAGTTTCTTATCAAGAAGCCTGAAATCGTATATGAACAGCCTTTCAATATATATGAAGACAATATGAAAAAGGGTATACCGAATTTTATTACAACAGACAGCATACTTCATGCATATAACCTCATGTGTGATTATGTCATAAGAACGATGGAAAGAGAAAGACTTATAGACGAGTTAAAGCTTTTAACCGAAGGAATGTTCGGTAAATCTATTGAGATTTACTATGGTACCAAGGATGCTAATGTAAAAAAAGCTGCCCTTTCAAATATTGCTTATTTCGGTATTGCCATGAGACTGTTAGAGCTTAACCTGCCCGGGGGGATACCCCTAGAAGCCAGCAGGATAATAGATAACGATGTTAAAAAGATAAAAGCAAGATGGCCAAACGGTGCATCTGAAATATTCCCTTATGAGCTTGATTATGGAATATATATAACTGATGGGCATTATTCAAGAGAAGCAGAGTTCAAGAATTATTTCCTGACTATGATGTGGTATGGAAGCACCCCCATAATTTTTGATACTTATGATAGTGATTCTGATACATTTATAAAGAATGATGAACAGATTGCCATGGCAGTTATTATGACATCTGCAATATTAGGCGATGAAAAACTGAGAACCCTTTGGGAAGATATATACAAGGTGAGTACGGTATACTTTGATAAATCAGAAGACATGACTATATATGATTTATCTGATGTTATTAAGTCTGTATATGGAAAAAATATAGACTTTGATAAAGTATGGAATGACAAACTATTCAAAAAAGTATACGAGTTGTCCAGACAGAAGGTTGGGCTAAATAAGGGAAAAACTCTGCCGGATAAAATCAATGATATTAATGATGAAACTATAAAATATACACAATTCAGGCTCATGGGTCAAATATATGCCCTTGATAAAGATATATTTGATAAAGTAAGCGTAACCGGTTTGCCACAAGGCCTTTATTTGCCTGCCGTGTACGGAAGTGACAGGGCATATGAAATTCTCCGAGGCAATATAAATGATTATAAAAATGATGAAGAGAATGAAGATATAATCGATAAATTAAGAATAGTACTTAACGCAGACAGCCAGGAAGAACCTATAAAATATTCTCTTAAAAACTCTTTATTCTGGGTATTAAAGGGGTCTATAAACTCCGTACAGCAAGGATATCCTGGCTTTATGCTAAATGATGGCTGGAATGTAAAGAAGCACATTACCTATTTGGGAGGGGTAGCTGATTCAAAACACTCTTCATACATATCCTTAAAGCAGAATAAGGGGCAAGCGGTGGGCCAATTACCCTTATCGGATACTGATATATCAGATGCAGTAATTCCCGGATATGTTGAACCTGAAATTGATATATATAGCAGGCTTGAATATATGGCTAAATATATAAAAGCTGTATTTTCCGTTAATGAATTTAAAGTTCCTGAAGTATATAGGGCAGTAGATAGCTTCATAAGCTTAACAAGCTTTTTAAAAACTATATCTGAAAAAGAGCTCCTGGGTAAACCCCTTACGAAAGATGAGGAAACAAGGCTTAAAAATTATGGCAGGGAGTTAAGGAACCTTACTATTTGTATGATAGAAGAAAGCGGCAGCGTTAAATACTGGGAGAGTATACCTGAAACAGAAAGAAACATGGCGGCGGTATCAGACGCATATATTCATGAAAACCAGGTTCTGCATGCTGCCATAGGTTCACCGGACTATCTATTTGTTGTTATTCCGTACAATGAAGAGCTTTACTTGGCCAGAGGAAGTACCTACTCTTACTATGAGTTTATTGAACCCCAGTCTAAAAAACTTCAGGATGATGTCTGGCAGGATTGGGTAGAGGACAATATGGAGCCACAACAGCAGCAATGGATTAGGAATATAAGGCAGAATTAAAAATATTCTAAAAATCAGAGGATAAGTATGAATTCGATAAAGAACTATAGATACATTGCAATTCTATGCTACATAGGAGCCTTTATGGGTCCATTCGGCGGAAATGTAGTTAATATTTTAATTCCCAGGCTTCAAGGAGATTTCTCAGTCTCTTTTTATAAGATTTCCTTGTCAATTTCAATATATATGCTGGCTTTTGCATCCTTCCAATTGGTATCAGGCTTTGCTTCTGATATCTTTGGAAGGCGAAAGGTGGTTTTATTGGGATATGGCGGTTTTAGCGTCGGGTGCATGATATGCTATATTGCACAGGATATAAATATATTCCTTGCCGGAAGATTTGTACAAGGCATGAGCAATGCCTTCATGACTCCTGTGCTTATGGCCTTACTAGGAGATGCGGTCCCATCCAAAGATTTAGGTAAATATATGGGCGTTTTTGGCTCTGTGCAGACATCGGGCATATTTATAGCGCCTATTCTCGGGGGTATTTTTGCCGAATTAAACTGGCGATATACTTTTTTAATTCTAGGGATATTATCAACCATATTGCTATTTATATATATCAAAACCTTTAAACATATTGGTGACGCTAAAAAACAAGGGCTCGTACCTTACGAAGTATATTCGGAACTAATCAGCAATAAAAAAATAGTTATACTTTCGCTTAGCTCATTCTTAGGCTATTTTGGGTTTGGAAGCCTTGGTTTTTTGTTTGCAAAATACATATACATGGAGCTTAATACAAGTGAGAGCATAAATGGTATAATCGTATCTTTAACGGGTTTTGGCAGCATAATTCTTTCACCATATGCAGGCAAAATAATCGATATTTATGAGAGAAGCAAAGTTTGTATGGCTGGTATAGCAGGAATAGTTCCCTTGGTCTTTCTTATTCCATATATAAGGAATATATACCTATTATCATTGACCCTTTTAATAATGGGTATGCTTTCAGCCTTCGTATGGAGTGCATTGAATACGATGGCAATAGATACTTCACCTCAGATTAGAGGTACGGCAAGCTCTATTGTAAATTCATTTAAATATTTCAGCTTTTCCATATCACCGCTTATATATGGCATGGTTTATGAAAACAGGGGAATAGAAGATGCTTTCAAAGTGGCATCCTGTGTTACATTCATCCAGCTAGTTCTGATGATAATCTACCAAAATATGAACCAAAGAGCAAAAGTTAAAGCTGTATAAGGCACGGCAAGGGGTACCCCCTACTGTGAATCTAATGACAACATATCCTGGAGTATCTATATAAGAATTTGTAAGAAATAATTAGATATAGTGAGCTTATTCATGATATTTTTGGATATAGTAATAATAATGTTATGGGAAAAATAATTTCATTATGATATTATAACAAATGTCGCCGCATGAAAGCTGCGACGGCTAAATAACAGTATTATCACTTGTAATAGCATAATATCAGCCTGATAATTGAAGTAATAACTATTACCATAAATTGCCAGTTAGAGATATGTTGACAGGTTGCCGGTAAAGTGATAATATATAAAAGTCGCTCCCCTCGGAGCAGCCGCTTCAAAAGAGCGGTAACGATCCTTGAAAATTGAACAGTGTGAGAGATTGTGTGAAGCGTTTCAGGTAAGACTGAAACAACCCAAACTAATTATCATGGATAATG
>NZ_LKET01000036.1 GCF_001317355.1 Oxobacter pfennigii | reverse complement strand
CATTTGGGTATTTTCAAATCTAAGTCGTAGGGTAGACAATTTCGCCAAGAATAAATCAAGTGTCTGTTAAATGTAAGGGGACACATCTTAAAAGAAAGATGAGAACCTTGCAGCAGAGGATACAGAAGATGTGTCCCCTGTCAATAAGCAAGACTGAACTAGGTCAAGCTAGAAAGGGCACACGGAGGATGCCTTGGCACCAGGAGCCGATGAAGGACGTGATAAGCTGCGATAAGCTTCGGGTAGGTGCAAATAACCTATGAACCGGAGATTTCCGAATGGGGAAACCCAACCGTTTGGTTACTGTATAGTGAATAAATAGCTATGCAGAGGTAAACCCGGGGAACTGAAACATCTAAGTACCCGGAGGAAGAGAAAGAATAATTCGATTTTCTGAGTAGCGGCGAGCGAAAGGGAAAGAGCCCAAACCTGAGAGGGAAACTTCTCAGGGGTTGTGGACCGGCATTTAGTATTGAGCTTTTAGTCGAACTACCTGGAAAGGTAGGCCATAGGAGGTAAAAGCCCTGTAGATGAAAAGAGCAAGATATGAGCCGGAATCCAGAGTACCACCGGACACGAGAAATCTGGTGGGAAGCAGGGAGGACCACCTCCCAAGGCTAAATACTACCTGGTGACCGATAGAGGAGAAGTACCGTGAGGGAAAGGTGAAAAGAACCCCGGGAGGGGAGTGAAAGAGAACCTGAAACCGTGTGCTTACAAGCAGTTGGAGGGAGTTTATGCCTGACAGCGTGCTTTTTGTAGAACGAGCCAGCGAGTTACGGTATGAAGCAAGGTTAAGTACTTAAGGTACGGAGCCAAAGGGAAACCGAGTCTTAATAGGGCGTTAAGTTTCATGCTGTAGACCCGAAACCAGGTGACCTATCCATGGACAGGATGAAGGTGAGGTAAAACTTACTGGAGGTCCGAACCCACGTGTGTTGAAAAATGCGGGGATGAGCTGTGGATAGCGGAGAAATTCCAATCGAACTTGGAGATAGCTGGTTCTCCCCGAAATAGCTTTAGGGCTAGCCTTAAGAATGAGTATTGGAGGTAGAGCACTGAATGGGCTAGGGGCCAATGAGGTTACCGAACCCTATCAAACTCCGAATGCCAAATACTATAATCTTAGGAGTCAGACTACGAGTGATAAGATCCGTGGTCGAAAGGGAAACAGCCCAGATCATCAGCTAAGGTCCCAAAGTGTAAGTTAAGTGGAAAAGGATGTGAGGTTTCACAGACAACCAGGATGTTGGCTTAGAAGCAGCCACACATTAAAAGAGTGCGTAATAGCTCACTGGTCGAGAGATCTTGCGCCGAAGATGTCCGGGGCTAAAACTTACCACCGAAGCTATGGGAATGAAAATTCGGTAGGGGAGCTTCCTATACGGGCAGAAGCAATACTGTAAGGAGTTGTGGACTGTATAGGAGTGAGAATGCTGGCATAAGTAGCGAGAGGCAGGTGAGAATCCTGCCCGTCGAAGACCTAAGGTTTCCTGAGGAAGGTTCGTCCGCTCAGGGTTAGTCGGGACCTAAGGCGAGGCCGAAAGGCGTAGTTGATGGACAATCGGTTGATATTCCGATACCACCTTTAACGATTGAGAGAAGTAGTGACACAGCAGGATAGTTCCAGCACACCGTTGGTTGAGTGTGCCTAAGCATTTAGGCTGCTCTGTAGGCAAATCCGCAGAGCATAAGGCTGAGATGTAATGGGGAAGAAGGCAGCTTGCTGCCTTAAGGGAATGATTCCACACTGTCGAGAAAAGCTGCTATCGAGTGAAGAGGTGCCCGTACCGCAAACCGACACAGGTAGGTGAGGAGAGAATCCTAAGACGAACGAGAGAACCCTTGTTAAGGAACTCGGCAAATTGACCCCGTAACTTCGGGAGAAGGGGTACCTAGAAATAGGTCGCAGTGAAAAGGCCCAAGCGACTGTTTAGCAAAAACACAGGTCTCTGCTAAAGCGAAAGCTGAAGTATAGGGGCTGACACCTGCCCAGTGCTGGAAGGTTAAGGGGATGAGTTAGCGCAAGCGAAGCTTTGAACCGAAGCCCCAGTGAACGGCGGCCGTAACTATAACGGTCCTAAGGTAGCGAAATTCCTTGTCGGGTAAGTTCCGACCCGCACGAATGGTGTAACGACTTGGGCACTGTCTCAACAAGGGACTCGGCGAAATTGTAGTACCGGTGAAGATGCCGGTTACCCGCGATTGGACGGAAAGACCCCGTAGAGCTTTACTGTAGCTTAGCATTGAGTTTCGGCATTATCTGTACAGGATAGGTGGGAGGCAGAGAAGTAGGGTCGCCAGATTCTATGGAGCTAACCTTGGGATACCACCCTGATGATGCTAAAATTCTAACCGGGATCCATGAAGCTGGATACGGGACATTGCTAGGTGGGCAGTTTGACTGGGGCGGTCGCCTCCCAAAATGTAACGGAGGCGTCCAAAGGTTCCCTCAGAGCGGTTGGAAATCGCTCGAAGAGTATAAAGGCATAAGGGAGCCTGACTGCGAGACAAACAAGTCGAGCAGGGACGAAAGTCGGGCTTAGTGATCCGGTGGTTCCGAGTGGAAGGGCCATCGCTCAACGGATAAAAGCTACCTCGGGGATAACAGGCTTATCTCCCCCAAGAGTCCATATCGACGGGGAGGTTTGGCACCTCGATGTCGGCTCGTCGCATCCTGGGGCTGAAGTAGGTCCCAAGGGTTGGGCTGTTCGCCCATTAAAGCGGCACGCGAGCTGGGTTCAGAACGTCGTGAGACAGTTCGGTCCCTATCCGTCGCGGGCGCAGGAAATTTGAAGGGAGCTGTCCTTAGTACGAGAGGACCGGGATGGACAGACCTATGGTGTACCAGTTGTCCTGCCAAGGGCACGGCTGGGTAGCTATGTCTGGAATTGATAAGCGCTGAAAGCATCTAAGTGCGAAACAAACCCTAAGATAAGATTTCCCATGGAGTAGTCCAGTAAGACCCCTGAAAGAACATCAGGTTGATAGGCTGTGGGTGTAAGTGCAGTAATGCATTGAGCTTTGCAGTACTAATTGGTCGAGGGCTTGACCTATATTGTTACACTTAATTGTGTAACTACTACATTATGCAGTATATCAAGGATATATAACTTGTGATAACAAGTTATCATAATCGGTGGCAATAGCCCCAGGGTCACACCCGTTCCCATACCGAACACGTAGGTTAAGCCTGGGTACGCTGATGGTACTGCCATGGAAGCGTGGTGGAAGAGTAAGTCGTCGCCGGTAT
>NZ_LKET01000035.1 GCF_001317355.1 Oxobacter pfennigii | reverse complement strand
AAAGATTGGTGTTTCCCTTTAGGTTTCCGGAATAAAAACTCATATGGAACATCTCCTTAAAAAAATGATTTATGCTATAGGCATAAATGACAATATATTTTTATGAGTGCATACGGTTTTATATAACCTAAAAAAATTATATTTATTGAGATTTTTATTTATATAAAATCCGGGGAACCCTATCAATATTTTTTCCGCGTCATATTATATATTGTAATTTAAAATTAACGGAGGTAATACATGTACCCTTACCTTGGTTCGGGTTCTTATATTCAGTGTCCTGTTTTCTACCGGCAGTCGATGTCAATATATAGCCCTTATTTTCAGATGAGGTCAGACCAGTATGCTGGGCATTTCTTTCCCGGGATTAATCAGAGAATATATGAGCCGGGTGTTACGCCGGATATTATGAATGAACAAAAGTTAAAAGAGATTGAGGCTGAAACTGAAGTATTAACTACGCTTAAAAACCTGGGATTATCAGATGAAGAAGCAAAATTGCTTATCTTAAGAATAATTGAAGTTGTGAATGAGTAAAGCGATACCTCCTACTGCAGAACAATAACTGCAATAGGAGGTATTTTATGTTTTATTAGGTATTCATTGTACAAAAATTTAAAATCCCTGAATTACACAGGGATTTTATTTATTATAATGAAGTTCTTTAACTGCTTGCCCTGTTTATGCTGTCGCTTCCTGTCCTGGATAAAAGCAGTGAAATAAACATATTGGCGATAGAAACCTTTGGAAAGGCCATGGCGATAAATCTTCTGAAGTTTTTAACCTTTTCGTCCTTCTCGTTCATGTCCGGGTTGTAGTAAATTAAAAATTTACCTTCTATCAATACCTTTTTGACTTCTCTGTTGAATTCCGCCTGATTTCTGCTTAATATGAGATTCTTTATACTTTTTATATAATCATCGAAATCCGACCCGGCTTTGATTTTCTCATATTCCTCCAGTATTTCATTTATGAGTTCTTCCAAATCATATGTCTTTATCCGTTCAATTCCTATCTGTTCTGCCGTTATTTCGGCCATGGCAGGCAAAATGGTATCCCAGCTTAAATTCCCGTCGCTGTATTGCTTTAAGGTTTTCATTATCTTATATATTATAAGCTCATTTCTGGCAGAAGACTTCTCTCCCCAGTCCAATCCCAAAAAGCTGTATACCTTTTTAAAATCCTCCATGTTAATGGTTTTAACATAGTTTTCTTTATAAACTGCTGCCTCCGCCATGGAGTGAAAATAGTATTTGCTGCCTTTTAGCTTTCCGAATTTTTTCAGGGTATCCAAATATCCCATTTCTATATTTATTAATGAGCGTTCACCGTTAAAATCCAAAACTCCCCCCAAATCTCCGGAGTTTTTGATATTTATAACATTAAGCTTATCCGTATTCACTTTTCTTACAATCCCCGGTCCTGCAACGTCAACGACTATGATGTCCTTAACTCCCTTATCCTTCATTAAATCCAAAGGAATGTTGTTATACACTCCGCCGTCGATAAACTTCTTATCATCTATTTCATGGGGTTTAAATGCGGGAAAACAGGCGCTGGCAATGAGATAATCGATTAGTTTTCCTTCCGGAATCTCGGCTTTAAATAGCTGCACCGGTTTGAAATCCGTCAATGAAAAGGTTACAATTCCTAAATCCATTGGGGATTTCCGTATTCTTTCCTCATCCAGTATCTCCTGCAGCATGGTTTTTAAGGGAGTAACATCCAGGCCTCCCGATTTGACAAAATTTCTTATGGTGCTTGCAAGGCCTAAAGAATCCTTGGCATCATTTGCCTGAGCTATGGCTTTTTCTATTTTTATTACACTTTCCATTTTTAAACTTGTCCATAGATTCCATGCAGCATCATAATCACCCTGAACTATGGCAGCACCGTTCAGGGCACCTACCGAAGTACCGGTTATTACCTTGATGGGTATATTAAGCCCTTTTAAAGCTTTCCAAACCCCTATTTCATATGCACCTTTGGCACCGCCTCCGCCTAAAACTACCCCATAACCGCTCATGATAACGCTCCTTTATAGTTATAACTTGTACAATTATTAAATAGGCCGGTCGTATAATCTTATTATAATTATATCAAATTAAGTGCAAAAAATATTATTAAAATAATTGTAATATATTGTATATAAAGATAAGAGGCTGTATATAAACAGCCCCTTTAACATTTTTATTTAATTATTGCAAAACATTGCCGCCTTTTATACCCTTTATTACTTTAGACGGGCATTTTGTAACACAAGTCTGGCATTCTTTGCATTTGCTGTAATCTATTACCGCCAGGTTGTTTTCAAACTTTATGGCATCATTAGGACAGTTCTTGAAGCACAAGCTGCACCCTATACATCCTACAGAACATGAATCCTTAACGTCCTTGCCTCTGTCCTTTGAACTGCATGCAACGCGCACTCTTTTTGATGTCGGCACTATGCTGATTAATCCTTTTGGACAAATATTTGTACATTTTCCGCAGCTTGTGCATTTATCTTCATCTACTACTGCCACACCATCTACTATGCTTAAAGCCCCAAAGTCGCATACCTTAACACAGCTTCCCAATCCCAGGCATCCATATGAGCAGGATTTCGGTCCTCCGCCGGGAATCATGGCTGCATCTCTGCAATCCTGTACGCCGTAATATTTATATTTATCCTTACTGTTTGTGCACACGCCGCTGCATTTAACGTAAGCAGAAGTCCGTTCCCCTGCTTCCACTGACACTCCCAAAACCTCGCCTATTTTTAAAGCGCTGGCCGCACCTCCTACAGGACAGGCATTAGGCTTGGCATCACCTTCTACGATGGCTTTTGCCAAAGCATCACAGCCGGGATAGCCGCATCCTCCGCAGTTGGCACCGGGAAGAGCATCTCTTACCAGCGGTACTTTCGGGTCAACTTCAACAGCAAACTTCTTTGATGCATATCCTAAGACAGCACCTAAAACCAGACCGATACCGCCCAAACTCACGGTAGGGTATACAATATTCATTAAATCCATAAATACCCCTCCTTATAATAGGCCCTGAAAGCCTAAAAATGCCATTGCCATAAGCCCTGCGGTGATAAGTGAAATGGGGAAGCCCTGCAAAGCTTTGGGCATACTTGCATTGTTATCAATCCTCTGCCTGATTCCGGCAAGCAGCATAATGCCTAAGAAATAACTCAACGCAGCACCTATACCGCTCACAATTGACTCAATTAAATTATAACTCTCATTCATATTGATAACAACAACGGCTAATACGGCACAGTTTGTTGTTATCAGGGGAAGGTATATTCCAAGAGCTTTATAAAGACTTGGACTAGTCTTTTGTATTACCATCTCGACGAACTGTACCAGTGCCGCAATAACAAGAATGAAAGCAATTGTATAAAGATACTCGATGTTAAAAGGCTCCAAAATAAAATTGTACACAAGGTATGCTGCAATGGAAGCCAGTGTCATAACGAAGGTAACGGCAAGACCCATACCGAAAGCTGTATCTGTTTTCTTGGAAACTCCCAGGAACGAACAAATTCCAAGGAATTTTGAAAGTACGAAGTTATTTACCAATATTGAACTTAATAATATAATAATCAGCTTTGTCATTCTCAATCCCCCCTCCTATTCAGCACTTTTTGAAGCTGCGGCACAGCTGTCATATAAAGTACAGTTGGCACATCCCGGTTCCAATAATTTCGGCTGTTCGCCGGGCTTTGCCTTCTTAATTCTGTAAAGGTTTATTCCTGCCATTATTATGCCCATGGTGAAGAATGCACCGGGGGCTAATATCATTATGATAGCCGGCTGATAAGACAGGGGCATTATCCTCATTCCGAAGAAGGTTCCGGCGCCTAATACCTCACGGAATATGGCAAGGGACATCAACGCCAGTGTAAAGCCTACTCCCATTCCTATTCCGTCAAAGAGGGATGCTATAACCCCGCTTTTTTGAGCATAGGCTTCGGCTCTTCCCAATATAACACAGTTAACAACGATTAATGGTATGAATATACCCAGTGATTTATACAAAGTAGGTACAAAGCCCTGAAGCAAAAACTGGGTTATTGTAACGAAGCTGGCTATGATAACAATGAAAATAGGAATACGTATTTTATTTGGAACCAGTTTTCTTATGGCAGATATAGCGATGTTTGAAGCAACCAGTACAGCGGTTGCTGCTATACCCATTCCCACCGCATTTTCCATGCTTGTGGAAACTGCCAGTGTAGGACACATAGCAAGTACCTGACCATATATGGGATTTTCATTTAATATACCGTTCTTTATTCTTTCAGTTAAAACACTCACTATTATTGTCCTCCTTTCACTGATGTATTATAGAAGTTAATAGCTTCATTTACTCCGCCTGTCACTGCCTTTGATGTTATGGTAGCGCCTGTGATTGCATCCACCTGATTTTCTGTTACCGCTCCTGTTTTCATAACCTCAAGCGGTTTGTCTATTGGTTTATCCTTAAACTGGTCGGAGAATTTGGGATTTGCCGCATTGGCACCCAATCCCGGAGTCTCCGAATGGCTCATTACTTTAATTCCGGATACTTTTCCTTCTGATGATATACCCACCATTACATTTATAAGACCGCCAAAACCTTTGGGTGTAACTGTAAATGTATATCCGATTATTCCGCTTCCTTTGTAGGCTTCGCTTACTTCCTTAATCATGCTGTCTTCATTTATCTGCACCGCTAAATCCTTGAAATCATCTGCATCTGGCAGTATTTCCTTCATAGCATTGTTCTTTTCTATAATAGCCTGCTGTGCAATAGGCTCTTTTGTGACTTCATATGCAGCCCCCAAGCATATTCCGGCTATGGCTGCGAATAAAAGAAGTATAAATCCGAGTTTTAAATTCTCTTTCACCTACTTCACCTCCCCAAAAGCTTTCGGGATTGTGTACTGGTCAATCAATGGCACCGCAAGGTTCATTAAAAGTATTGAATAGGATACGCCTTCGGGATAACCGCCGTATACACGTATAACAGTAGTTATTATGCCGCAGCCTACGCCCATTATAATCTGGCCTGTTGGCGTCATGGGCGATGATGAATAATCCGTTGCCATAAATATGGCGCCCAGCATCAGACCGCCTGCGAAAATTTCATATACGGGATCGCCTGTAAAGAATCCGTTTCTTCCGAAAATCCAGGACATTACAAAAACTGTGCCTATATATGAAGCCGGGATATTTATGCTTATTACCTTTTTATATACAAGATAAGCTCCTCCGATTAAAAGTGCGAGAGCCGATGTTTCACCTATGGTACCTCCCACATTGCCTATGAAAATATTCCAAAGGCCCGGCAGTTCTGCACCGCCCTCTTTTAATATTCCAAGGGCTGTTGCGGAAGCTACCCCATCCACTGTCCATGTTGTCATTATTACCGGCCAGGAAGCAACCAAAAATGCTCTTGCAGCAAGGGCCGGGTTCATGAAGTTCTGGCCTAAGCCTCCGAAAAACTGCTTTACTATTATTATGGCGAAAAAGCTGCCCACCACGGGGATCCACAAGGGTGCTGCCGGAGGCAGGTTGAAAGCTATCAGCAGGCCTGTTATTGCCGCACTGTAGTCGCTGACTGTAATCTTTTGCTTTGTTACCTTCTGCCACAGGGCTTCGGCTGCCACTGCGGATATAATGGACACAACTATTATCAAAGCTGCCTGCAGTTTAAAAAAGTATATTGAGGCAATAGTTGCCGGTGCCAATGCTATTAAGACATCCCTCATTACGTTTTGTACTGTATCGTTGGAACGTATATGAGGCGATGAGGATACAACATACATAGAATCTGACATCCCAATCCCTCCCTTATTTTTTCCTGTTTGCAAGTATTGTTCTTTTTGCAGTACGGAAAGACTGAACAAGGTGGCGCTTTGCCGGACATACAAATGAACAGCTGCCGCATTCAATACAATCCATTCCACGATACTTTTCAAACATCTCAAAGTCATTTCTCAATGCCAGTGCATTCATGGTTGATGGTATAAGATTCATAGGACATGCCCCTACGCATTTCCCGCATCTTATACAATTGCTCTCATCAGGAATAGCCGCCTCTTTTGCTGTAAGGCATAATATAGATGAGGTGCCTTTGACAACGGGTATATCTATATTGCTTACGGTAGTACCCATCATAGGGCCGCCGGCAATAATCTTCACCGGGTCTTCCTTGAACCCGCCTGCTGCTTCTATAAGCTCTCTGAAAGATGTACCTATACGAACATTAAATACCTTAGGCTCATTTATCGCTCCGCCCGTAACCGTAACTATCCTTCTCATTACTGGCCGGCCTCTGAGTACCGCCCTCTCAATTGCAACCATGGTTTCTATATTCTGAACGATACAGCCTACTGCCGAGGGCAACCCTCCCGTCGGAACCTTTCTTCCTGTGATGGCATATATAAGCTGTTTTTCACCGCCCTGAGGATATTTTGTCTGCAGTACGGATATTTCTATATTTTTTTCATCCCTGGCCGCATTTCTCATTGCTTCTATGGCCTGGGGCTTGTTATCTTCAATTCCTATATAGCCCTTTGCTTCTGGAAACATGTAAAGCACAATCTTCAAACCCTCGATAATCCTTTTTGATTCCTCCAGCATAACCCTGTAGTCAGATGTTATGAAGGGTTCACATTCAGCTCCGTTTACGATTATGCGGTCAATTTTGCTGTCAGGAGGCGGTGCAAGCTTTACATGTGTCGGGAATGTTGCTCCCCCCATACCCACTACCCCTGCTTCCTGGATAATCTTAGTGAGTTCCTCTTTTGACATCCCCTGGTAGCTTTCTCTCGGCTTGAGGCTTTCATGTTTTTCATACAGTCCGTCGTTTTCTATAACTATGGACATAACCTTTGTTCCGCCGGCTGTCAGCATTGGTGCGATATTTTTAACCGTACCGGAAACGCTTGAGTGTATTGGAGATGAAACGAAGCCCTTCTCTACTCCAATCTTCTGACCTAACAGAACTCTGTCGCCTTTCTGGACCAGCGGCTCACATGGTGCGCCGATATGCTGTGACAGAGGAAAAACTAAATCCCCTTTGGGCAACAAATACTCTATTTGTTTGTTTTCAGTAAAATGCTTTCCGTGGGGCGGATGTATTCCTCGCTTAAAAGTAAAGGCTTTCATACAATTCCTCCTGTTCTTAATATTTTAATATTGTTTACTTAATTGTTAGTAAAGATCATAAATAGGATAAGTATATATAGATGTGTAGCAAATTTTTTATCTTTTGCCAGGACCGATAAATTATATTATTTTTTTGCTTTAATCCCTTGATACAGACCAATTTATCTAATATAAAATATCATATCTTAAACTTTAATGCAACTTTGACACAGCCTTAACCATAGCGTCTCCAAATTTTATTTATTATAGTATTACAGCCATATTTTTGTATCAAACAGCATTTACCGTAAAATCATAATTTGAGAAACAGGTACCGTTTATTCATTGCACGCATATATGTCAAACCCTTGTATATGAGAGTTTCTATTTTTAAAAATCACAGCTGCTTTTATATAAAACAGTTTTAATTATTATTGTTTTATTATATAACAGATTGTTTTGAAAAAAAATTAACAAGTCGATTTAACAAGTTAATTATTTAACATTACTAAGCATCCATAGTCCACAAAAAACTGAATATTGGCAGTTTTAATGAACCTCAGTCGTTGAAACTCGCATTTTATCGCAGATATGTATTGAAATGTAGTTTCTGAAGCTGTAATTTTATACTTTAAAATATAATCTATTTTACTAGTTTTTCAAGAAAATATTTAGTAAAAATTCATCATTTTTATAATGGATTTACTGCTTTTTATTATATTGTTAAAAAAATATCTTTTATTTTTAACATAGTGATATTTTTAACATATTTTTTTATACTGCCCAGCCTTTATACAGTGGTAAAATAGAGATATCAATACACCAGGAGTGCAGTATATGAAACTGAAATTACCCGCCGAAGTAAATTTTATTATAAAGAAGCTTAATGACCAAAGCTTTGAGGCATATATTGTTGGAGGCTGTGTGAGGGACATCCTTCTGTTAAAAGAGCCAAAGGATTGGGACATATGCACCAATGCCCTGCCCCAGATGGTAACTGATATATTTAAATCCTTCTGTAAGGTTATACCTACGGGAGCAAAGCATGGCACCGTCACTTTATTATTGAACAAAAAACACTTTGAAGTGACCACATACAGAATAGACGGTGCCTACAGCGACTTCAGACGGCCGGACAGCATTTCATTTACCTCCTCCATTGAAGAGGACTTGTCAAGAAGGGATTTTACCATAAATGCTATGGCTTATAATCCTTCAAAAGGCCTTATAGACCCTCATGGCGGTCAAAGAGACTTGAGCAAAAAAGTAATAAACTGCGTTGGGGATCCGGAACACAGGCTTTTTGAGGATTATTTAAGGGCTTTAAGAGCTGTACGCTTTTCCTGCCAGCTGGAGTTTGAAATATCACCCGCAACTTCTGCTTCCATAAAAAGGCATAATGATTTAATCATACATATAAGCAAGGAACGCATAAGAGAAGAGTTTATCAAGATATTGTTAAGTACGGTGCCTGAAAAAGGAGTAAAAATTTTTATAGAATACGGCCTTCTTTTTTATATAATACCCGAATTGATTTATGTGGCGGAAAGCCCTTTGTTTTTAAAATCTCTGAAAGCACTTGGCTATTCGCCGGCGGATTTAATAACCCGGCTGGCGATAATTCTATATCCCGTAAGACATGCAAATAAAAAGCCGGCCAATGCCTTAAAATACCTCCGTTTTGACAATGATACCGCAGTTTCAGTATCCAATATTTTAGACTGTGCCATGGCTCTTCCTTCTCTTAGCATGAAAGCCGTTAAAAAATTTATGACAAAAGCCGGAATTCAAAACCTAGACATGCTTTTTGATTTATTAACTGCAAATGCTAAGGCAGCGGATGATAATTCAGAGGAACTTCTATATATAGAAAACCTCAAGGATAAATGCAGCGGTATTATAAAAGAAAAAGAACCATTGACATTGAAGGACTTAGATATAGATGGCAATGACATAAAGGCTCTGGGAGTAGTTGAAGGGAAAAAAATAGGCAAGTTATTAAATACCCTTTTGGATATTGTACTTGATGAACCAAAGCTTAACGATAAAGAGATACTTAAGAATATACTGAAGGATAAATTTATATAAAAATGGACTGGGGCTGCTGGGTTTCAAACACTGCATTCGCCATGTTCGAGTTCTGCAAGTTCTAAGGCTCCCTGCCTTGAAAATACAAGAATTTTGATAACTCGCTATCGCTCAAACAATCTAAAATTCTAGGTATTTTCTGCGGCAGCGTCACCAAGAACTTTTAAAGAACTCTCACAATGCTCATTACGTTGTTTGAAACCCAGCAGCCCCATTTTAAATTATATTACTTTTCTAACATCAAAGAGGGAATTTAAGACCAGCCAGTTTTGCGGAAAGAACCTATTTATTGTCCAGTAGCTTACGCCGCCGGTCTTAAACTCGTTTGCCAATCTTAATTTTGCCTCAATGCTTCGGGCATCCTCAAACCACACTACATGATTGCTTCCGTCGGCACCGCGGTAATTGAAGAAAGGAGTCATGGCCTTCTGATCAAACTGTATGGCAGCCCCTGCTTCCCTGGCCCTGTTAACCGCTTCAGGATTGGAAATAGCCGATGCAGCGGTGCCTTCCGCATAAGGAAGCTTCCAGTCATATCCGTAATTTGGTATTCCCATCAATATCTTTTGGCTGGGAATTGCCGTTACTGCATAATCCAATACCCGTCTTACCTGGTCAAGAGGTGCCACCGCCATGGGAGGTCCATAGGTATGGCCCCATTCATATGTCATGAGTATTACATGGTCTAAAAGCTCCCCGTGAACGGGATAATCATGGGCTTCGTACAAAAGGCCCGGCTGATCTGCCGCATTTTTGGGAGCCAGTGCTGAAGTTATAGTGTAACCTAATGGCCTCAGCCTCTCCACTGCTTTTCTTAAAAAATTATTATACTTTTCCCTGTCTTCCGGATATATATATTCAAAGTCGATGTCCAAGCCGTGATAGTTCTTTGTCCTTAAAGTGTTTATTACATTTTGAAGCAGAGTTTCCTGTACCTGCTCGCTGTTGAATATTGCCCTGGCAACATCGCTATTAAAGCCCCCGCCCTGCTCTATGTTTGTTATAACCATTATGGGGGCTACCCCTGCGTCCCTTGCAGCCTGAATAAGGGGCTCATCATTTACGGTTCTCAAGCTTCCGTCAGGGTTTACCTCGTAGCTGAATATGCTTAGATAGGTAAGATTGGGAAGAGTTTTATTAAGTACCTCCATATCTATATTGGGAAGTGCATATCCGTTTACCTCTAATGTACCTAATTTTTTAGTTCTTTGCGGAATATTTATTATCTGTCCCGCATCTATGCTTTCCGGACTTGTAATGCTGGGATTGGCGGCAAGTATATCTTCGCTTGTGACACCATACATCCTTGCTATGGAATATATTGACTGTCCTGGAGCCACTCTGTGAGTACGTTCACCTTCCAATATTACTATGGTCTGCCCCACCACCAGCTGATCGGGGTTTGAAAGCTCATTGTCAGCAATAATCTTTGACGGAAGAACGCCATAGCTTCTGGCTATTGAGTATATGTTCTCCCCCGGTTTTACAACATGTATAACCAAAAAAACACACCTTTCAAAATACAATGCTATGTTTTTAGTATATGCATCATATTATTGAAAGGCGACCATACTTAAATTGCGGAATTTTCCACTCTGATTATATTTTCAATTCTCAATACGCTTTGCAGACCTTCAATGGCTTTTATGGCTTTTCTCATGTCTCCTTCGGAAGTTTTGTGGGTTATGAAAACCAGGGGCACAAAGTCCTTGCTGTTACCTTTTTGGATAACTGTTGAAAGGCTGACATTGTTATCTCCGAATATGGTGGATATCCTCCCCAGTACACCCGGCACATCCCTGACAGTAATCCTTATATAGTATTCTGACTGAGCATACTCTATATTGTTTACATCCATGGACCAGTGATTGTTGCGGCTTGCATTGCTGCTTGAAAGGTCGATGTTGTTTCTCAATATGGAAATGATATCTCCTACAACAGCGCTTCCCGTAGGCAGGTCTCCCGCACCTCTGCCATATAGCATAAGATCTCCTACCGCATTTCCTTTTATGAATATGGCATTAAAGGAATCATTCACATTTGCAAGGGGATGCCTTGAAGGAATCATGGTAGGATGCACCCTTAATTCTAAAGCTCCGTCTATTTCTTTTACTATTGCTAAAAGCTTTATGGTGTATCCAAACTCCTTGGCATATTGTATATCCACCTGTTTTATATTTCTGATGCCTTCTCTGTAGATTGAGTTTACATCAACCCTTGTTCCGAAGGCCAAGTTGGCAAGTATGGCAAGCTTGTAAACTGCATCATATCCGTCCACATCCGATGTAGGGTCAGCTTCGGCATAGCCCTTTTGCTGAGCTTCATAAAGAGCCGAATCAAAATCCATACCTTCGTGTGCCATTTTTGTAAGTATATAATTTGTCGTTCCGTTTATGATGCCCATTACCTGCTGGATTTTGTTTGCCGTAAGGCTCTCATTTATACCGTGTATTACAGGTATTCCCCCTGCTACGCTGGCTTCATAGTAAAGCATTACGCCTTCTTCATCGGCAGCCTTGAATATTTCCTCGCCTTCCGTAGCAAT
Source organism: Oxobacter pfennigii (assembly GCF_001317355.1). Lineage (NCBI taxonomy): Bacteria > Bacillati > Bacillota > Clostridia > Eubacteriales > Clostridiaceae > Oxobacter > Oxobacter pfennigii. Next base: position 124,446 of record NZ_LKET01000035.1, on the reverse strand, counting down.
GGCTAATTTATTAGCTGTTACAACGTGTTTTTTGTTTCTTATGGCTTTTATCATATAATCCTTGGCAGGATGCACTCCACCCATAAGCTCCACAACTATTCTTATGCTGTCATCATTGAATATGTCATCGGGGTTTGTGGTTATAAGGCCTTCCGGTACGTCTACAGCTCTTGCCTTATTTTTGTCCCGGACGAGAATCTTTGCCACCTCTATTTTATACCCCGAACGTTTTAGTATTTCTTCGCTATTGGTGTTGAGAATCTTCCATACCCCTTGACCTATATTGCCTAACCCTAAGATTGCAATTTTAACATTATTCATTAGTCTATCACCTCACAACTTAATACGTTATTTATATATTTTTAGTTTATTTTACAAATTTATTATAAATTGCACGTATTGATTTTTCAAAATCACAGGATTCCACCCCGATTATGATGTTCATTTCACTGGATCCCTGATCTATCATCCTTATGTTTATATCGTCCTCGGCAAGAGCCGTACATAACTTTGCCGCGGTTCCTCTTACGCTTGCCATGCCCCTGCCAACAGTCGCGATTAAGGCAAGATCTCTTTGCACATATACGTTATCCGGCTTACAGACACAGTTTATTTCGTCCAATATGCACTTTAAATTTCCGTTTAATTGACCGTCGGCGGCTATTACACATAATGTATCGATTCCTGACGGCATGTGTTCAAAGGATACATTATATTTCTCAAAAATCTCCAAAAGCTTTCGGCCAAAGCCTATTTCCGAATTCATGAGATTCTTCTCTATGGTTATAACCGTGAAGTTTTTCTTTCCTGCCACCCCGGTTATAGCCCCTTTATTGTCTCCCTTTTCTATTTCGCTTACAATGAGGGTGCCGGCATCTGCCGGTGAATTTGTATTTCTTATGTTTATAGGTATTTTAGCCTGTCTTACGGGAAATACCGAATCCTCGTGAAGAACAGTAGCGCCCATGTAGGCAAGCTCTCTTAATTCCTTATATGTTATTTTCTCTATTATTTTAGGCTCATCCACTATTCTGGGGTCAGCCATTAAAAATCCCGATACATCTGTCCAGTTTTCATATAAATCCGCACCTATGCCGCGGGCGACGATGGCTCCCGTAATATCCGAACCTCCTCTTGAGAATGTCTTTATCTCACCATTAGGCAGTGACCCGTAAAACCCGGGAATTACCGCATTTTTTACCTTAGATAATTCGGCACTCATGACCTCCTGGGTCTTTTCAGAATCCAATTGTCCGTCTTCATTAAAGAAAATCACGTCTTTAGCATCCACAAAATCAAATCCCAGATAGCTTGCCAATATAAGGCCGTTTAAATATTCTCCGCGGCTGGCGGTATAATCCGCCGAAGCTCCCTCTGAAATTCGCTTCCTTACTATATCCAGATGTGCTTTAATATCAAAATTAATGGGTAATTCCTTTACTATTCCCATATACCTTTCGGCTATAATATCGAATACACCGTCAATAGGCTCATTGTTCTTAACATAATCATGACATTTGTATAAAAGGTCGGTGATTTTTTCATCTTCTTTATTTCTTTTCCCCGGTGCCGACGGAACCACGAATCTTCTTCTTTCATCAGCCCTTATAATTGCTTTCACCTTTTGAAATTGGCCGGAGTCAGCCAGGGAACTACCTCCAAATTTTGCTACAATAATATTGCTCATGCAAATAAACCCCCGAAAATAATAAATAATATAATAAAGTTACTGCACAACTTCCTCTAGGGGACCTATGTCCCCCTTCGGCGTAAAAATGCCTTAGCATTCTTACAGAACACCCCCCTGACGGCAAGGGCGTCCCGTCCTTTTCAATCCTCGTTTTTAATAAAATAGAAAAGAGAACTTTCCTATTTTATTAAAATAAATAATTTCTTTTCATATGCTTATATATTTAAAATATCAGAAACTACATCTTTCATTTTATCCCTTGGACAGGTGGTTTTATGGATAACCGGTCTTGTTTCGATATCCTTTATGGGCTGCGGTATATCAAGGCCGCTTAACTTGCTCATTTCATCCATCAGCTTGAAGTCGCTAAATTGGGCATATTTTTCATCTATGGAAGTCATAACCGACGACGTAAATTTGTAAGGGCTGGCAGTGGATACTATAACTGTTTTTGTATCATCCTTTGTTTCTTCAAGATATTTCTCATAGACATTATATGCAACGGCCGTATGGGTGTCCATTAAATAGCCTTTTGTCTTGAATATTTTCCTTATGGTGTTCTTCGTCTCTTCTTCCTTTGCATAACCGCCGTAAAAATCATACAGCTTTTCTTTCATTTCAGAAGTTATATCATAAACGCCCTTATCCTTTAAAAGCGCCATAAGTTCTTTTATTTTTTCCGAATCCTTGCCGCTTATTTCAAATAGCAGCCTTTCCAAATTGCTTGATATCAGTATATCCATAGAAGGCGATATGGTGGTGAAGAACTGCCTGGTCCTGTCATATCGTCCGCTGCCCATGAAATCATACAATACCTTGTTATCATTGGATGCACATATGAGCTTGTTTATGGGAAGTCCCATTTCTTTTGCATAATAAGCTGCCAGTATGTTTCCGAAATTGCCTGTAGGTACCACAAAATTGACTTTCTCGTCTTTAGCTATTTCGTCTTCACTTAAGATATTAAGATAAGCATGAAAATAATACACAACCTGTGGGATAAGCCTTCCTATATTAATTGAATTTGCAGAAGAAAACATGTATCCCTTTTTATCTAAAAGCTCAGAGTATTCATTGTCGGTAAAAATCTCCTTAACGCCGTTCTGGGTATCGTCAAAATTGCCTAAAACCCCGACCACATGAGTGTTTTTACCCTTATGTGCAGTCATCTGGCGCTTTTGTATCTCGCTGACCCCATCCTCGGGAAAGAATACTATAATGCTTGTACCTTCAACATCACTGAAACCTTCCAATGCGGCTTTGCCCGTGTCTCCCGATGTGGCAGTTAAAATCACTACTTCCTTGTTTATGTTCTGCTTTTTGACAGCTGTTTTTAAAAGATAGGGAAGTATTGACAATGCCATATCCTTGAAGGCCAATGTAGGCCCGTGAAAAAGCTCTAAAAAATATGTTTCCCCGACTTTTTTAACGGGGGCCACATCCTGTGAGTCAAACTTGCTCCCATATGCACCCTTTATGCATGCTTTGAGTTCGCTTTCCTCAAAGTCGGTTAAGTATCTGCTCATTATAAAATAAGCCAGCTCCTTGTAATCCATCTTCTTCATCTTTACAAGCATATCTTTAACATAGGGGAATTTTTCAGGTACGAGCAGTCCGCCGTCCTCGGCTATTCCCTTTATTATGGCCTGGGATGAAGATATGTTTTTTATACTGCCGCGAGTGCTGTTATAAAATACTTGCTCCACTTTTCCACATCCTTTTATGTTTACATTGTTATATATTTATTAATTATTTCGGCTGCGCCATTTTAAATCATTATAGCATGAAATGTGCTTTACGGCCTTCATGTCAGATAATTTTTCATTATTTTCCAACATGGCCTTCCAGCCAGTCTACAAATTGGCGGGCCGTTCTGGGTGACCGTCCGTTATACCATATCTCCCATTTTTTTGCTTCCTTTAAAAGCTCTTCTTTATCCATCACAATCCCCCTCTGGGAAGCAAGCCCTTCTACTATTTTAAAGTAGGAATCCTGATTTGGCGAAGTAAATACTACGGTTATTCCAAACCTATCGGCTAAGGACAGCTTTTCCTGCATTGTATCGACTGAATTCACCTCGTCATCGCGGTTACCGGAATGCAGCCCTGCTCTGTCGCTGAATTTTTCCTTTATGAGATGGCGGCGGTTGGAGGTGGCATATATCAACACATTTTTAGGCCTGCTCTCCAAGCCCCCTTCCAAAACCGCTTTTAGAGAAGTAAAGCTCTCTTCACTGTCTTCAAAAGCCAGGTCATCAACAAATACTATGAACTTCTGAGGCCTGTCTTTAAGCTGGCGGATAATTAAAGGAAAATCCATGAGATTGTTCTTTGGAACCTCCACCATCCTCAAGCCCTGGGTATGGTATTCGTTTAAAATGGCTTTTACAGCCGTAGATTTGCCCGTACCCCGGTCTCCGTATAAAAGGACGTTGTTGGCAGGATAACCTTTTAAAAACTGAAGGGTGTTGTCGATAACCACCTGGCGTTCGGCGGTATAATCAATAAGATTTTCAAGCCTTACAGGGTCTGAGTTGTCGATCCCCTTAAGATAGTAGCCCTCAATTCCTCTTTCCCAAACAAAGGCTTTGTATTTTGCAAACATACCGGTGCCGTTTTTATTATAAAAATCATATAAGTCCTTGAAGTTATCACTCCATTTTTCCGATGCCTTAAGTATATTTACTGTCTTCTTTGTATTTGACTCTTCATTTCTTTCCTTTATGGTGCTGACCGCCTGCCATTCAGGAAGCCTGTCTATCAAGCTTTCTTCAAAGGAGGATGCACAAAGATATTTCTTTGCATCCCTTTTTAAGGCTTGGGAGGATAAATTCGAAATGCTCAAAAGGCAGTCCAGATCATTCAATACCGCTCTCTTCAAGCCTTCTTCTATTTCCACGCCCTTTGAACTCAACTTAGCAAACGCATTGTCGTCAAAGAGAATATTTTCGATTATATAATCCTTAAGTGAAGTCCTGGGCTGAGAAATCAATTCAAAATAAAAATCGTTATAGTAGTTTATAAAGCTGCGTATTTCACCGTTATCCACAGTCAGAAAGCAGCTTACAAGCTCATAAAGCCTGCCTAAGGTGCTGTCTTCAAACAGATCTCTGTAGACAGACAATGATTCAAAATATAATCCGTAATTTATAGGGTTTTGTTCCTGTGAAACTGCATTATCCATATTTTTTTCACCTCTGTATGTATTCCAATCAACTGTAAATATTTCAATTATAGGTTTTTCCGCCGCCAATGTCAAGCTGCGGGACGGTTAACAATTGTTTGGCTTTTTTACATAATCAGGACATCCTGAAAACCATATCAGTTTAAGAGGTAATGTTATTGTAAATACTCAAATACAGTGTTATTCTGATATACATAAACTTAATAATATTGGATTTAATTGGAGAATTGTCTATGAAAAAGAAAGGCTTTCAAAAGAAATATCTGTTTGTGCTGCTTCTTCCTGCGGCATTTTTCCTGGCGCAAATTTCTGCTGCCCACCCTGAATTTGTTGAAAAATTATATTCAAATACCATATATAAGCCCATCGGTATAATATTAAGCAATATAACCGGTATCTTTCCCTTCTCCGTTGCAGAGCTTACAGTATTATTATTAACGGCATTGCTTTTATATGGTATTGGTAAGGTTATCATGAGCTTCATAAGAAGAAAACCTAATGCCTTAAGGTTTTTTCTTAATTACCTGGGAAATATATTAATCTTTACAAGCATAATTTACTTTCTTTTTATGGTACTGTGGGGTTTGAATTATTACAGGCAGCCCTTTTCCAAAATAACCGGCCTGGATGTTTCACCTGCCGACCTTGAAGAATTAGAAGAAGTATGTGTTATGCTCATAAACAATGCTAATGACCTTCGTCAAAGGATGGGTGAGACGGAAACAGGCACCATGAAGCTTAATTCCACCTTGCAGGATGCTTATTTGCGGGCAGGTGCAGGATATGAAAATGCATCTTCTCTTTATGCTGTTCTTGACGGAAAATTCGGAAGGCCAAAGGGAGTCTTTGCATCAGTTATAATGTCCTATGCAGGGATATCGGGCGTATACTTCCCTTTAACCTCCGAAGCTAATGTAAACAAGGATATGCCGCCTTCCATGCTTCCATGCACCATCAGCCATGAAATGGCTCATCAGAGGGGCTTTGCCAGAGAGGATGAAGCAAATTACATAGCTTATCTTACCTGCAGGCTGCACCCTGATGATGATTTTAAATATTCAGGGGTGCTCCTTGCCTTGATAAATTCCATGAACGCTTTATACAGCTATGACAGGGAAAAATATTTATACCTCCGCCAAAGTTACAGCGAAGGTGTAAATAAAGATTTAGGAGAGCTAAATGCCTTCTGGCAAAAATACGAGGGTCCTTTTGAAAAAATTTCAAACAGTATAAATGATACTTACCTTAAAGCCAACAGGCAGCAGGACGGGGTTCACAGCTACGGAAGAATGGTAGACCTAATTATAGCCGAGCACCGCGCTGAAAAGCAAATTCCTTAAGCTTCTTCTTTATCTTCGGGCTTTTCGGCCACAACGCCTTCGGTGGTTAAGAATATGGAGGCTATCGATGCCGCGTTCTGGAGGGCTGACCTGGCAACCTTTGTAGGGTCAATAATACCTGCTTGTATCATATTTACGTATACGCCCTTAGAAGCGTCAAACCCGACACCCGGCTCACTAATTTTTACATGATTTACTATTACAGAGCCTTCATAGCCCGCGTTGTCTGCTATCTGGCGAAGGGGCTCCTCTAAAGCCCTCAGTATGATCATTGCTCCTGTTTTTTCATCACCATTAAGATTATCTATCAGTTCTTTCACTTCGGCCATGGTATTTATATAGGCTGTGCCCCCGCCGGGAATTATACCTTCTTCTATTGCAGCCCTTGTTGCGTTCAGTGCATCTTCCATCCTTAATTTCTTTTCCTGCATCTCAGGTTCTGTGGCAGCGCCTACCTTTATTACAGCAACACCTCCGGAAAGCTTTGCCAGCCTTTCATGAAGCTTTTCCAAATCATAGCTTGATTCTGTAACCCTTATAAGGTTCTTTACCGATTCTATTCTTTCTTTAATATCATCTGCATCGCCTGCTCCATCCACTATAAGGGTATTTTCTTTATCCACTTTTATTTTCTTTGCTCTTCCCAGCCATTCCGTCCTCATCTCTTTTAAGCTGTATCCTGTTTCATCGGATATAACCTTAGCTCCTGTGAGGACAGCAATATCTAAAAGATTGGTCTTTTTCCAGTCGCCGTAACCTGGTGCTTTTACGGCAACGCAGTTAAGGGTACCTTTTAATTTGTTGACGATAAGAGTTGCCAGAGCTTCCCCTTCTACTTCATCTGCGACAATTAAAAGCTTTGCACCTTGCTTAATTACAATTTCAAGAGTCGGTATGAGCTCCTGGATGCTGCTGATTTTTTTATCTGTTACAAGTATGAAAGGATTTTCAAGTACTGCCTCCATCTTGTCCGTGTCAGTTACCATATATGAAGATATGTATCCTTTGTCAAACTGCATGCCTTCAACCACATCAATGGTAGTCTCGGACAAATTGGACTCATCAACGGTCATAACACCGTCTACGGTTACTTTTTCAATAGTATCGGCTATAAGTTGTCCAATTTCTTCATCTCCCGAAGAAATGGCGGCTACAAAGGCTATGTCCTCTTTGCCTTTTATATTCTCGCTTCTTTTTTTAAGAACTTCGACAGCCTTATCAACGGCTTCTTCTATTCCTCTTTTCAGCATCATTGGATTTGCGCCTGATGTCACATTTTTAAGTCCTTCTCTTACAATTGCCTGGGCCAAAAGAGTGGCTGTCGTCGTGCCGTCGCCTGCCACATCGTTGGTCTTACTTGCTACCTGCCTCACCAACTGGGCACCCATGTTTTCATAATGATCCTCAAATTCGATTTCCTTGGCTATTGTAACCCCATCATTTACAATCATGGGCACGCCGAATTTTTTATCCAGCACTACGTTCCTTCCTTTAGGGCCTAAAGTTACCTTTACGGTGTCCGCAAGCTTGTTGACGCCTCTCTCCATAGCCTTTCTTGCGTCCTCACTGTAGGAAATAATTTTTGGTGACATATTATTACCTCCTTAATGTAAGTGAATTATAATTAAATTATTAAATACGAAATTTAGATTCTTTAGCACTCTTTAATGATGAGTGCTAACAATATAAATTTTAGATAATTTTACTTTTATTGTCAACATTCTTTAATAGCGATAATTTTAAAAAATAAAGAAATTATTATTCCATATTATTTCCACATGGCAGAATTTTTGTGATATACTTGAAATAGCAGATATTCCATATGTCCCAACATCTGTTGCAATATATATATTCTTACTCTTGATTAACACATCTTAAGGATTTTCACGGCAAATCGTAACCATAGCGTTCACTCAGGGAATATTCACATACATATGCCTCTTAAAAGGAAGGGGAATATCAATGATGTTTATTGTTTACCTGATCATAGTAGCAGTTATGGTTATCGTTCAATTATTTATTATCAAGCCCAAAACCCTCGAGCAGTATCTGAAGGAAAATGAGGATAAAGATAAGGATAAAATCAAATCCAAACGCAGCAAAAATAATGTTATTTATCTTAAGAATTACAAGGACCAGGCACGTTGATTAATCCATAAAGATATATGGCAGCTTTACCGTGTGGAAAATATTCCAGGCGGTTTTTTTATTGTCCATTGATAAAGCTTAATAATAAATGTCAATTATGGGGATAATAACAGCTAATTGTTTTTAAATGGAGTTAAAAGGAGGTTCCCATGCATAAATTTTCAGAATATGTAAACCCATACCTTGGCAGCATGTTGGAAAAGCTAAAAATAGATAAAAGCTATGTAAGAGGGGAAGGCAGCTATTTATTTGACTGCGATGGCATAAGGTATTTAGACTGTATTGCATCCTACGGTGCTCTACCCTTTGGCTATAATCACCCTGAAATTAAAAAATGCATTGATGATTATTTTACCTCGGGCGAGCCCAGCTTAATTCAACCCTCCGCCCTCAATGCCGCAGGAGATTTGGCTGAAAAACTGATTGAAATAGCCCCTCAAGGTTTAAGATACGTTACATTTACCAACAGCGGTGCCGAAACGGTGGAAGCTGCAATAAAATTATGCCGTGCGAAAACCGGCAGAATGGGTATCTTAGCAGCATGCAACAGCTTTCACGGCAAGACCTTAGGCGCCCTTTCGGCAACGGGCAAGGACTCATATCAGTCAGGCTTCGGAGCCCCCGCTGAAGGCTTTCACTTTGTTGAATATGGAGATTTAAACTCCCTGGAAAAGGCCTTAAAAAACAATCCTAAATATTATTCAGCCTTTATCATTGAGCCCATTCAGGGTGAGGGCGGTATTGTGGAGCCTCCGGAATGCTACCTTAAATGGGCAAAGGAATTATGCGGTAAATACGGAGTTTTTTTAATTGTTGATGAGATACAGACCGGACTTGGAAGGACAGGAGCAATGTTTGCCTCTGAAATATATGATGTTTTTCCAGATGTATTATTGCTGTCCAAAGCTTTGGGCGGGGGTATAATTCCCATAGGAGCCTGCATATCAACAGAAGAAGTATATAATGAAAAATTTGCAATGAAGCACTCTTCCACTTTTGCAGCAAACTCCCTTGCCTGCAGGGTGGGAATAAAGGTAATTGAGCTTTTAGAGGCTGATAACAAAAATATCATTAAAAACGCAAGGGCATGCGGAAGCTTATTGAAAGAAGGCCTTATAAATCTCCAAAATAAATATCCGGAAATAATAAAATCGGTAAGAGGAAGAGGGCTTATGCTGGGCATGGAATTCAATACCGATAAGGATATTTTCCCCGGCAGCCTCCTTGGAATAATGGCAGAGCAGGAGCTTTTGACACCTGTAATTTCAAGTTACCTTTTAAATAATGAGAGGATAAGGGTGGCGCCTACCTTAAACGGAAACATGGTAATCCGTATAGAGCCTCCTCTCAATATAACCCAAAGGCAGTGCGTTAGTGCCTTAAACGGTATAGAGCGCATGCTTAAAGTTCTTCAGTCAAAAAACACCGGAAGGTTTTTAACCTATCTTACGGGTACAAAATTTTTGAAGAATTTCAAGCCACCGCTTCAGATAAGAGAGGAAGTACCGTATCCTGTGGATGAAAGCGAAGGCCGGTTTGCTTTTTTGGTTCACCCCATTGATTTAAAAAACTATACTGAATTTGACAAAAGCCTGTCCGTATTCAACCCCCTTCAGCTTAAAAAACTGGCTGATACCTGGAACGATCTGGTGGAACCCTTTGTAATTTCAAAAACAAGAGTAGTATCTGCAAAGGGCAAAAAGGCTTATGGTGAATTTATAGTGATACCCAAAACGGCAGAACAGCTTATGACCATGCCAAAAAAGCTTGCATTGGATGAGATAAAAAAGGCACTGGCTATTGCAAAGGAAAGCGGAGCACAGATAGTCGGTTTGGGAGCATATACCTCCGTTGTATCGGGGGGCGGATTATACATAAAGGATGAAGGCATACCCTTAACGACAGGCAACAGCTATACCGCCGTTTGTGCAGCCGAAACTGCAAGATGTGCATTGGAGCGCCTGGGGAGAAAAGAAGAATCATCAACCGCTGCCATAATAGGTGCTGCAGGCTCAATCGGCCGGGGAGTTTCACTGCTTTTATCCGAGAGTATTTCAAATATTATATTAATAGGAAATTCCACAAATAAAAAATCCAGCTTTGACAGGCTGTACATTGTGGCAGCTGAAATTTACAGGTATTTATCCTCACTAATTTATAAGGGTAATAAATTTCCTGAAGGCAGCATAGGGCATAAGCTTTTATCATATGCGAATTTTCCTCCTCATACGGCTTCCGCCGAGGAATTCATAGGCTTTGCCAAAATGAACAGCAAGGCTGCCTCACCTGTTGTAATTACGGCTGATATCGATAAAATGCTCAATGCCGATGTTGTCATAAGTGCCACCAGCAGTACCGAGAGGCTTATTACCCCAGGCAATTTAAAGGAACGGGCAATTGTATGCGACATGTCAAGGCCTTCAAATGTCAGCGAAGATATGGCAAGACTGCGCCCTGATGTTGTTGTAATTGACGGCGGAATCATTGAAGTGCCGGGAAGGCCTTCCTTAGGGTGGGATTTTGGCTTTGAGAAGGGTTTGGCTTATGCCTGCATGTCTGAAACCATGATGCTGGCATTGGAGCACCGTTACGAAAATTACAGTCTCGGGGCATCGGGCATAACCTTGGATACCATGTTAACTATGAGAAGCTTAGCATATAAACATGGCTTTAAGATTGCAGGGTTTATGAGCTTTAACAAGCCTTTACATGAAGATGTATGGCTGGATAACAAAAAAGTTTTATCCTCCGGCGTGGGAGCAAGATAAAGAAGGGCTGAAAGAGCCCTTCTTTATCTGAACATATCTTCAATTTTATCGAAGCCTATTTTTATGCTCTCAGATGTGTCTCTGAAACCTGCCGCACTCTCACCGTCATTTAAAATATATTGATAAAACACGATTTGAGCACTTATTTCCCCCGGGGCTTCAGCTCCCTGCAGGCTGCCTTCGGGAGTCTTCAATGTTATCCTACTCTATCCTGTAGCGCACCCTCATATCCTTTTCATCCGGCTCTATATGAATATCCGATGCGCCAAATAGAAGTGCATTTTCAATAACGGTATTTAAAAACTTTATAATAGGCGCAGCATTTTCATCTTCTGCCGCCGCATCGGTGCCAGCCTGCTTTTAAAGCCATAGGAACGGCCATAATCGCTGGCTGCTTCCTCCGCTCTGTTCTTACCGTAATATTTCTCTATATCGGCTAATATCTCATCCCTGAGGGAACATAATTATACATTAAATACCATAAATTTCTATTAAAATATTACGACATAAAAACCCTTTTCATGCCGTTAAAAAGCCACCTTTCATAGATTTTATCCGCACCATTTTATCGCCTTACCTTTGTAAAATTATGGTGAAATTTATATAAATTTGCCGTTGGAATTTAAGGTTAATATATTGATAAAAGCTGATACGAATATTCTTAATATTTAAACTTTATGTAAATCTGTTGACATAAGGTTTAATTAGCTGTATATTAATAAAAATATAACAAAGCTTTGACAGGGATAAGTAAACAATATCGTATTTCAAAGAGAATGGGGACACGGTGGAAGCCCATATTTACGGTTGTTGAAACTCACCCTCGAGCTGCAGGCTGAAATTAAGTAGGACCTGCCGGCAACATGCCGTTATTTGATGAAGTTATAAATTTGGGTGGTAACGCGAGCAGATTTCTCGCCCCATAAGGGGCAGAAATCTGTTTTTTTATATTTAAAAGGGGGGAAATATAAAATGGCAATCAAAAACCTGGATACATTAAGAGAAGAAATAGAAGATGACAAGCAGTGCACATGCACATATATAACTGAAGGATGCGGAAACTCCTTCTATGAATACCTGAAAGATATTAAATCAGATACAGACGACAGCTGTGACTACTGCACAGCCTTCATGTTCGCGTAGTAATTTCATATACCATTGCTCTCATACCTTTCAAGTACAATAAACAGGAGACACTCCTCTTAAAAGAGGAGTGTCTCCTGTGCTTTTACAATGATATTGCTTATAGTATAGAATGCTCACATTGCTTTAATTTACTTCATATTAAGCGAGTTATGACTTATGCCCTGGCCAAGTTTTACAGGCCCTAGACCTTGGAGCAGTTCGAATGCCTACAAGAAAAGGGTTACGGTATAGAGTGTTCACAGGGCACCATGGTCTGGCATTTGCCGCAGCCATAGCGGGGCTTATACCGTGAGAGTATTTCTTTATCAATATAAGCGGAACAGACGGCTGTATCCTTGCCGGAGGAGGTAATGGCTCCCGAGGGGCAGCGCAAAATACAGGCGCCGCAGAATGTACAGTAATCATAAATATCGTTATAAGGCCGATTATTGGGTTCTAAGGGTAAATTGGTTATGATGCTGCCGAAGCGTCCGGCACAGCCCCTGGATGTTATTAAGGACTTGCTTAACGAAAAAGTGCCTAAGCCTGCGATATAGGCAGCATGACGCTCTGACCAGTTGCTTTTTCTGTTTTCAACTTTAAATCTTTCATCCAATGCAGGTACTACAGCTTCATAGCCTTCTTCCTTAAGTTCGGAGGCAATGAAATCCCTGAGGGCGTTATTGCATTTTTCCCCCTCTATTCTGCCATACAGCCATTCCTTTGAAGGCAGCCCTGCACCTATATTGGATTTTCTTACCTCATAAGAAAAGGGCAGAAAATAAGATATTACGGATTTTGCTCCGGCAAGCCACTCAGTGGGCGCCATATGGTTAGAACTTATGACATCTTCATCTTTAAGCTTCATAAACAAAGGATCGCAAGCTCCGGCAACCGAGAACACCGGTACTTCATAAATCTCAATATCCAACTCTTTCACTTTGTTTAAAGGCGAAGCCAATATGAATTTTGAAGCTATTTCTTCAATGTCTGAAAGCTTAATCAAAATATCTCCCCCTCAATATTGAAACATAGTTTATCTAATATAATTAGCATATTAAATTTTTAACAATCCATTTTAGATTATATCACAATTAATCCATAATGAAGTTCATCTATTCCAAACCCACATCAGCCCACTTTCCGTTATAAAGCACTCTCTGCTTTGCATATCCAATATCCTTTAAAAAAGCCGCCGTTTCATTGAAAAAAGCGCTTATGTTTGCAGGCTCATGGGCATCGGCACTTAGAACAACGGGGATATCCATTTCTCTGCACTCTTCTAATATCCAAGGTGACGGATAGAATGTATCAATATAATTTCTCGACATACCACCGGTGTTTACCTCTACTATTGAACGATATTTTGATATGACAAAAAGAGTTTTCGCTATCTCTTCCTTATACCAGGATTCCTCCTCGGTAAAATACTTTCCTCCTCTGTTGTTCTTCTTTAACAGGTCCAAATGGCCTACTATATCAGGCGCATGTATTTCAACCATATCCCTTACCAGCCCATAGTATTTCCGCGCCATTTTTTCCATACTGCCGCCAAACATGCCATTAAGCATCCTTTCGAATTCATCGGAGCTTCCGTCTATATTAGGGTATTCCCCTGTTTTCTCATCTTTTATGGTGTGTATGGAGCCTATATTGTAATCCAGATTGAGATTTTCAAATCTTGTTGACCGGGGACCATATATACCTGGAATATAATCAATTTCAAGACCCTTGTATACCTGGATGTCATCCTTATATTTAACCCTTAAATTTTCAATGGTATTTAAATATTCTTCGATGCGTTCCTCTTTCATGGTCCAGGAATTAAAGGACAGCGGAGAATGACTGGAAAACCCCAGTGCATCAAAACCCTGTTTTACAGCTTCCTGAACAAAGCTTTCCGGCTCACCTTTGCCGTCACAAAATATGCAGTGAGTGTGAAAATTGGAATATCCCATGATTAGCCTCCGTGTTCGTTGTTCGTATGTTAAACCTGTAGTTAAATTATGAAGCATTGCTATATTTATATAATAACATGAAAGCGGTATTGTTCAATACAATACCAGCTTAAAGCCAAATAAATCATAATTATTTATAGAAATTGCCAAACAAATTTAATGCGGTTATGAACGCAATTATTAAAAGAATATTCCAGAATAGTGAGCTTTTTTTGTCTTTGCCTGAAAAGGCAAGCTTGCCTATAAGAGCCAGGATACAAACAAAGACAACCTGCTTGACCCACGGACCTGGAAAGCCCACATATGAAGCAAATGTCCCCAGTCCCTCCATCTTTAATACATCCTTTATTCTTTCTATATATGTATAATATGTAGAAATTCTTCAGTTTATTTTAACATTAAATTTTTGAATAAAAAAATAGCCCTTGCGGGCTGATAAAAATTTGGGAACTGTGATGAAAGATTATGATTCTATATTATCCTGTCAATGTAAAACCACAATTAAAATAATGTAAATTCTTTCGACATTTTTAAAAGACATATTTCCTTTTTATGTGATGCAAAACTATATTTTTCAAAATTATTCCATTTGTATTGAATAAAAGACACGAAAACTGTATAATAGTTTATGTCGTTACCAATATCTTGAAAGAGATGGTTTATAGAATATGAGGTTGATTGATGAAATTAAAAAATTGCAGGAAGAATTGAACAGAATTATCATAGAAAATGAACAGAACAAAAAACAAATACTTGAATTCAGCAGAGAGCTTGATACCCTTATTGCCAGTTATTATGCTGACGATAACAGAGACAAGGTTTGAGCCTTATACATAGCATACTTCTGTTTTTTGAATTACTTCACATCTTCATCCAAAAATTTTTTCTTCAATTCAGTGTGTTTAATGTATTCTTCTTCGCTAATTTTTCCTTTGCTTTTTAAGTCATCAAATATGCCCGTTATTATAGTGCATAACTCTTTTAGTTTTTCTCCATAGTTAACCAACTTATCATCCATAATCATTAACCTCCGCTGATTTACAATTTTTTGATGGACTAGCGGTAAACATTATATTATATTCCATAACTCTGCAATAATATACGAGAGTTTTAACTTAATTGGAGTCATACGCCATGATTATTTTAAAATAATCAAATCAAAAATAACTTTTTTAAACTTTTTTTGAAATTATTACCAAATAACTATTCTACACTATTTCTTTTTTTCCTTTTTTATTTAAGAAAATTTTAATAAAAAAAAGAAGCTTTTGCATTTTTGCTCAAAAGCTTCTTTAAATTTCTTAGTATTTGTTTGTCTTATATAAATCTATATAAGAATCACAGTAGATTTCCTTATTCATTATTATCCTTGCTGTAGCTGCAGCTTCCATCAAATCATCATCTGCTGCATCGGCGATGGCCGAATCAAGGCCACAGGCCATAAGCATAACCAGCATTGTCCTGTTTAGCAGCTTCCTGTTTGCACATTTCTGAGAAATGTTTGAAAGGCCGCAAGTTGTTTTAGGAGGAGGGTCTGAAAGTAACTTTATCTGCCTTAAAGCTTCCATAGCTTCCACACCATGATCCTGTGCAACGTTAACAGGAAGAAGGAGAGGATCTATATATAAATCATCAAAAGGCAATCCGAATTCGTCTGCCGCCGCAACCAGTTCCATAGCAAGCGCAACCCTGGCATCCGCAGTTTTAGGTATTCCTGATTCCTCACTCATGGCAAGAGCTATAACCTTAGCGCCGTATTTAACTGCCATGGGGAATACTCTCTCTATTTTATATCTGTCTGCATGACAGGAATTGATAAGTGCAGGCCTTTTGCAAAGCTTAAGAGCCTCTTCCATTATGTCATAATTGGTTGTATCTATTGCAAGAGGAGTATTAACTACCTCCTGAACTGTTTCTACAAGCCATTTCATGGCATCCATCGGATCTTCTGCCGCAGCTCCTGTGCTTATATCCAGCCAGGCAGCACCGTTATTTGTCTGCTTTATTGCCCATTCATGAACGGCTGTTTTGTCCTTATTTTTTATGGCTTCACGTATGTCCTTAAACATACCGTTAATCCTTTCGCCGATAATTTCCATACTTTCTTCTCTCCTTCATATTTAATTTATCATTGATGGCATATTATACACTGCTTGGTTCCATAAGGTCAGCAATATTTTTCTGTACGAGCTTAACTGCTTCAGGGTGCCTCATTACAAGGAGGTCTAAGCCTGACTGCAGTAGTGCTGTAGCTGTCATTGCTTCCCAGAGAATTCCTCTTTCCTTTTGTTCGCCCCAACCCGGGAATTCTTCGATGCTTACATTGGCTTCTTTTGCTTTCCATGCTTCGAATCCAACAGTACCTAATGTAGGCATAGCAAGCATTCTGTCACCCTGGAGAGTACCTAACCTTCCTCTTTCAAGTATTGAATATGCATATTCAATACCATATCCAAGTCCGCCTATGTTTGTATCCAAAACTATTTTATCTGCTGTCAAGCCCATTTCAGTTATAAGAATGTTGAGCTGTTTGCAAATATTGATATCCAATGGGGTCTGTGCGATAAGGTTGTGCTTATGAACCATACATGCTGCAACTATGGTATTGTAGTTTTCCTGACTTGCAAATCCCAGGAGAAGGTTTTCTCCTGCACAGGCTTCTGCAACCGCCGGAATTATTTTATTATCTACTTCATCAACACCGCAGCCTACAACTGCCAGTGGCACACCTACAGCTGCTAAAACGTCTTTAACAGTCTTTACGCAATCTTCGGGAGATTTGTTTCCAAGCTCCGGATCTGCGCTCTGCAAACGAAGGAATATCAAATCAGCGCCGCATCCCTCCACGCATTTTTTAGCCCATGCAACAGGATTGTCCAAAACTCCTGTAAATGCATTTTTTACTTCATCGTTCCATTCTTCCGGAACTCTGTCTACAACTTCCATTGCTATAACAGGTTTATTAGGCATTTCGCCTTCAAAATGAAGGAAAGGCAAACTTGATTCTCCTCCAATTTTTACTACACTGGTTCTGGTACCGCCCTGTTCCTGAGTTGCTCCGATAGTCACAACTCCAACTTTACCTGCATTTCTTTCCTTTATGGTCTGAACTGGCATCTTAATTTCTCCTTTCTAATTATCCTGAAATCTATTTTATATTTTAAGTTTATCCAGCATTCTGTACACTGCATTTACAGCAGGAGAATCCGCAGGAAGCTCAAATAGGGGTTTTCCTTTTATATCAAACTCCGTAATCATTGGGTCATTGGGTATTATTCCCACTAGCTCCAGCCCCGTTTTATTTATCTCTTCCGTTAAATTTTCAGCGTCCTCTTCTGTTCCTCTGGTTAATACAAGGCATATTCTCTTAACCTTGGTTTTCAAGGTTTTTACAAGCTGGTTTACCCTTCCTGCCGAACGTACAGATCTTGCCGAAATATCGCTTATGACAAACAGCACGTCAACATCTTTTGTTGTCCTGCGGCTTATATGCTCTAAACCTGCTTCGTTATCCATAACAACATAAGCATATCCTTTTGACAGATTATCAAGATACATTCTTAAAAGATTGTTAGGGAAACAAAAACATCCCGGGCCTTCGGGACCTCCCATTACAATGAGGTCGACATCTTTACTTTCTGCAAGAGCTGCATTCAGCCTGTATTCAATATATGTCTCCTGAGACATGCCAACAGGTATACCATTTAGATCCTTTGTTTTTTCTATAAGCTCCGATACCGTCTCGCCTTCAATCTGAAGGCCTAAAGCCTCGTTAAGATTGGCATTGGCATCGGCATCCACTGCAAGTACGGGCTTTTTACCCTTATCTATAAGATATCTTATAAGCAATGCACAAAATGAAGTTTTCCCTGTTCCTCCCTTACCGGCTACCGCTATTTGAATTGTCATAAGCTCTACTCCTTTCAGATCTAAATGTTACATCCGGCAATACTATACCCCACACCTCTGAAAGAGGTTTAAATTTGTATGTGGTATAAACAACGCCGATATGAATTCATCCATAAATTTATTTCCGATAGATAATTCAATATAGGTTATTCTATCTGATATATCCTCTATCTCATATAATGCTTCCTGGCATAAGAGCACAAGCATTGCTCCATGAACCGAACTGTTGCCAATGTATGCATATTTATCAGCGGGCAAATCTGGAAACAGACCAATATTGACTGCATCGGTAATATTAATATAATTGCCAAAGCCTCCTGCAATATACACTCTGTCTATGGCATCCACATCCAATTCCACCTGCTGCAGCATGGTTCTTATGCCTGCAAAAATTGCTCCTTTGGCTCTTATCAAATTCTTTATATCACCCTCGGTAACGACTACGTCCCGGCCGCTTCCGCTGTCCTTTGCAAAAACCAGTACGAATTCCTTTCCTTCATTGCCCATCCTTACTCTTATGGAGCTGCCGTTTTCTAAAATGTTGCCCGCCCTGTCTATTATGCCGGAATCCAGCATTTCGGAAAGGGAATATATAAGGCCTGAACCGCATATTCCGAGAGGTTTTTTATTGCCTATAGCTCTTACTTTGACTTCCATGCTTTCTTTATCAATTTCAATCCAGTCAATTGCTCCATCCATAGCCCTCATTCCGCAGGTTATACCAGATCCTTCAAAGGCAGGACCTGCCGAACATGAGCAGGATACCATCCAGTCGCTATTTCCCAAAACCAGCTCTCCGTTTGTACCTACATCTATGAATAATGTAAGCAATTCAGATTTTGACATCAAGGTTGATAAAACACCCGAGGTTATATCGCCGCCTACATAGCTGGCAACCGACGGCAGCGTAATGACTTTAGCATCGGGATTTATGTTTATACCCAAATCCTTAGAGCTGACAACGGGATATTTGGATGCACCCGGCACATAGGGCTCCAGCCTTATAAAGGTAGGAGGCATGTTTAAAAACATGTGGCTCATGACTGTATTTCCCGCACATACCATCACCGGGATATCACTTTTGTTTATTTTATTCTTTTTTAAGACAGTATCTATGAGTTCATTTATGGTTTCAATAACCGCCTTTTGCAGAAGTTCAAGGCCATTATCATTCTCATCACAGTAAACTATTCTGGATATAACATCGGAACCATAGGCTGATTGCTTATTATAGGTACCGGCTGAGTCTATTATTTTGCCGTTTTCGGTGTCTATAAGATTCACGACTACCGTTGTCGTACCAATATCAACTGCCAGACCCAACGAAGGACTATCAGGCTTTCCGGCCTCAATATTTATGATTTCCGCCGAGTCCTTTATGGTAACAATGGTCAAAGTAATATTAAAGTCCCCTTCTCTTACCACATTTGAAAGCTTCCTCAGTGCACTTATGCTGATTTTTACATCTTCTATTCCGCAATTCTTCATAAGGTGCATCCTGACTCTGTCAAGGTCGCTCATGCTGTCTGTAAGATCCGGCTTATCCAGCTCTGCATATATTTTTTTGCAGAGAGGATTTACTTCAACATCTTTAAAATACCCATGCTCCAATAACGATTCCTTTTCTTCACTGGAGAGAAGAACTTTATGCTTTGTAAGCCTTGAAAATTGAGGCGCCTCAATAACCATATCCTTTTCTACCCTTGTCTGGCAGGCAAGAACATAATCGCTGTCGGGGCAATCAACACCGCCTAAGTTTATAATCTTTACCTGGCATTTGCCGCAGGTGCCTCTGCATCCGCAGGGGCTTTCAATGTCAATTCCGGCTGTCTTTGCAGCATTAATAAGATTGGTGCCTTGTGGTACATATACTGTTAAATTTTCCGGCATTATAGTTACTGAAAACTTATCCATAAACTTCCCTCATTTTAAAATTATTTATATATACTATTATGCGAAATGAGTCTTTGCAAAGGAAGGAATGCCTGAAGCTTCACTTGGCCCTACGATTACCTTCCAGCCTGATTTTTCTTCAAGCGCTCCTTTAATTACTGCAACAGCTCCCGGTATAACCAGATTTCTGTGGTCTACCAACTCTTCAATTCCACAAGCTTTAATAAATTCTGTAATCTTGTCGGGAGTGAATTTGCCTGCTGCCCACCCTGTTAAAACTGATATACCGTCTGTTGGACAGGATATGATGTATGCAGGTATTTTACTTCCGGAAACTTCGCCTTCAACTGTGTAATAAGTCAATGAGAAGTT
This sequence comes from Oxobacter pfennigii, assembly GCF_001317355.1. NCBI lineage: Bacteria > Bacillati > Bacillota > Clostridia > Eubacteriales > Clostridiaceae > Oxobacter > Oxobacter pfennigii. The sequence goes on along the minus strand of NZ_LKET01000035.1, from coordinate 104,060 downwards.
GGTAGTTACATATACCGGTGAATTCTTTGTAACGTTTCCTATTGCGTATGCTTTAGGCTCTACCTGGCTCGGCTTCTGAGGATCTGTATATATGTTCATTCTCAAAGCCATGAGAGGAAGAATCTGTGCTTTTTCATCAGCTTTTAATACAACAGCGCTGGCATATTTAGCTACAAATACGCTGGCTTCTATTACTTCGTCCAGTGGATTGTCCTTTGATGTGAATGAAATTACCGGATATCCAAAAGGTCTGAATTTTTTCTTTATTGAAAGTCTTCTTGTCTGAGTTAATTCGGCTAAAGCCTGTGAAAGCTGGTTTGTCCCTACATCTATTACCAATTCTTTATAAGAAGCTGAAACTTTTTCAACCAAAGCTGCAGTTTCTTCAAGTCCGTTTCCTCTTACTGCAAGAGGACAGCTATATTTCTTAGCAAGTTCAACCATTTTTTCATAATTTTCGACCGTTGCACAATATATCAATGGATTTGTATCTCCTGCAACTTCTAAAGCCTTCGCCATTGCATCGGGATCGGTGCTTATTAAGACAAGGGCAAAATTACATTTAGCTGCGACTTCCTTTACGGCAGCTGCAAAAGTATCGGCATTTCCTGATTCATTTCTAACGGCTGCAAAATCAACGGAAACCTTCTGTCCTACTCTTTCGAATACCAATCCGTTTATTTTTTCAATTTTTGCATCCAGTTCAGCACCGGTTAATTTATCGGAAATTTCGATTGCGAAGCATGTAGGATGATAAAATGCCTTATCATGCCTGAACAATACTACTTCATCGCCCATTTCTCTTTCCTTGTCACCTTTTCCAACCTTAACAAGCTTAATAGGAGGAGCAGATGCACCGCCAAGCGTTTCCTTCGCCTCTTCGGAAACATAGGGGCATTTGTCCAGTGAAGTTTTAGAAGCAGCCAATGCCATTGCAAAGGCAAGACATGTTGCCTGCCCGCACTCTTTACAATTCTTTTTAGGTAATAATTTGAAGATATCTAGTCCTGTAAGTGCCATTCTAATTTTCATCTCCTTAAATATTTTGTTGCTATATTATAGCATATTGCACTGTACCAGTACAACATAAAGGTTATCTTCTGTACTAATACAGTATATTCTTAAAAATAGGTTACGGACTTTAAAAATTTAAAGTCCGATACCTATTCTACACTATTTAGAATAAAGAGTCCATTGTCAAAGCCGGATGTCCTTTTTCCTCTAAGAACGGGAGTATTGATTCTGTCTCTGTTCCAACAGTTTCATCGGCAATCTTGTCAATGAAGTCTTCTCCCAAACCTTCTTCAACGCTTCTCTTTACAAATTCATCTTTCAAGTATTCCTTGAGTTCTTTCGGCATCCATACGATTCTTCCCAAACCGCCGTCAGCTTTGATGAATTTCTTACTTAATATATATCTTCTTCCTACGCCCATGAAGCCGGGGGACTGAGTGCCGCCGCCTACTGTACCGGCCAGTGTGGAGAAGGACATTCCGCAAGGTGTCATTCCCGAATGTTCTCTGGTAGTTATCATCAAGCCGTTTGCTTCAGGAAGTATTGCAAGTATTGCTTCGAAGCATCCGCAGGACGTCATCGGCGTATCCATGAATGTATACAATGCAACTGTATCTAAGTTCCTGTTTGAATGATTGTAAACAAATTCATTTACACTCTGCCACATACCTTTGTTTTCGTCAATTGTTCCTTCTTTCTTTATAGGACTGTTAGGTCCGGTAGGATTGATTTCGAAGGAAGCTTTTGCATCCAGCCAGCTAACTGCACCGCAGAGGCCTACACGCTCTGGGGAAACTACGCAAACATGGTTTGGTGCAAAGGACTGGCAAAGAGTACATGAATAGAATTCCTCAACGGATTCATCCGTTAAGCCCTTAAGCCTTTCATCCCTTCTTGCGTAAATTGCCCTGGCTTCTTTAATGGTTTCATCAACCTTCGCCTGGTCAGTGTATATTACAACTTCAACACGGTCAACTATTGCCGGGAATTCCGACTTGAATTTTGCTATCAGTATTTCACCAAAGTGTTTAAATTTGAATCCCTTAGCTTTGGCATCCTTGCTTATCCTTATCCATGCATTATCTCTCTGGGCAACGTGCCACAAGCCTTCGCCATAATTTGTGAAGTAGTGAAGCCTTCTTTCAAGAACGCCTTCGAAGTCGCTTTGCATCTTTCTTCCGTATATTTTTACGTAAGTTCCTATAGGCAGCCTTGAACCTTCTTCGATATCATCAATTTCAGGTCCTACAACCGTTATCTTTCCGTCTTCTATTTCATCAGCGCCTACCATCTTTACAAGCTCATATGCTGTAGTCTTTCCGCCGCCGAATTCAACATAAGTGTCAGCTCTTCTTATGGTTTCGCCTTCGAAAGCAGGTCCTATAGTTATAGGAACAGGAATGTCTACTATCTTAAGCTTAATTCCGCGAAGCTCCAATGCAAAGTTTACTATTTTATCGTAATCCGGTTCGGATACAAACCAATCAGGAATCTCGTCTTCCAGCTTCTGGTCAGAAATTACAGGGAAACCTAAATTTATAGCGCCAAGCCCTGCTGCTACCCTCACCTCGTCAAGTTCACCAAGGGCAAGGACGAATGCCATTACACGCCTTTTCTGATAATCCAGCTGTTCCTGTCTCTTTCCGGGAGCTATGCCGCCGAATGCAAGACCTGCTCTTAATGCGAAGTTTACCGCATGGATAATCTGTGTGAAATTACCCAGGGGGAAGGCTATATAATCAATACCCAGCTTGACATTTTCCTCGAGAAGCTGTTCTATAACTTCATTACAAAGCATGAGCATTATACCTTTACTCTGTAAGTCCTTAACTATTTTGGCAGCGCTCTTGCTGTCCTTTGCCTTGCCAAGTATAACGGCAACGCCAGGGATTGTCAGGTCAACCAATGGAACGCCGAACTTTCTTAAAATCGGGTCTGTTAAGAATCCGGTCCAGGGTTCAACATGGGGGTTAGCACCGTTTAAATATCTTAAGGCTTCTATGATTTCCGCTGAATAGCAGGCTGCCTCGCCGTTAAGCCTTCCGCCTTCGAAGGTTAAGTCTTGCTTAACATATGCATTTCTTACTCTGTTTAAAATAGGAACAAGGTCCTTTAGCGTTTTTACATCTTCTCCGCTTAAAGCTGTTATAACAGGCAGCTTGTAAGCTGTGTCCGGATAACAGACAGGAGTGTCTTCGCCATATTCCTTTATGGCCTGGTCTAATAATATTTCTGCATAACTGGTAGCGATAACCGCACCGTCAAAAGCTTGTTTTAATAATTTATTTGCCATTTCACTCCACCTCCTTAAGCTTCGTATACTAATGCAAGACTGCTGTTGTATTTTTCAGCTGTCTCTTTTAGTATCTTAAGCTTCCATGCTCTCTTCTCAATCTTTTCAGCTATTATTTCAGCAGCTTTCATAGGATCGGTCTCGAACATGAAGTAGCCGCCGAATACGTCTTTAGCTATCTGAGTAGCAACTCCGTATACAAGTTCGCTTCCTTCAAGAGGAGGCAATACCCCAACGTGTGTCGGTATGCCCATGGATATAACCCATGAACCTATTGAAATAGCTTTTTCTGACATGGCTTCCGGAGCGCTTGCAGCAAAAGGAAGTTGCGGTACAGTAATACCAAGGTTTTGTGCCATAGCGGTCCATAAGTTTGCTATACGTGAATTATCAACACAGGAACCCATATGGAATACCAATGGAAGTGATGCTTTGAGCCCTGAATTTTCTTCCAGCCTTTTTATGAATTTTTTAAGTCCCGGTCCTGCATAAGCTTCAACGCCTTCTGATGAAAGATATCCGGCTTTTGCAAAAGCGCCGGCCATACATCCTGTTGAAACCATGAATATATCCCTCTTAGCAAGTTCCCTGGCTATAGTCAGTCCTGGATCATCGTGTACCGTCTTTTGGTTGTTACATCCGGCAAAGGCACAGACACCTTTTATTTCTCCTGCCATTATAGCATCGGTCAAAACGCTTATAGGTGAATCAGGGTTTATCTTTCCGAATAAGTCCATCATTGCTTCAAAACTGAATCCGCCTACGACCTGTTTTTTATATGGCGGTATCTTTACAAGTTCGGGTTTTCTCTTTGCATATTGTTCTATTGCAAGCTTTATGATTTTCTTTGCATCTTCCATTGCAGTTGCTTCTTTAAATTCCACGTGATATGAGCCTGGAATCTTTGCAATATTTGATGTTGAAACAAGCAAAGTATGGAAGCAGTCGCAGATATCCTTAACTCCCGGTGCAATACATTGTACGTCCATAATCATTGTATCCAGTACGCCTGTCATGATCGCCAGTTCCTGTGAACCGAAGTTGGTTGCAGTAGGAACCCCTTCTCTCATTAAAACTTCATTACCTGTACAGCAGATACCTACAAGGTTAATTCCCTTTGCTCCAGCAGCTTTTGCTTCAGCTTCAAGTTCCCTTGCAGCATAAACTACCATCTGGCTTAAAAGCGGGTTGTGTCCATGGACGGCTATATTAATCTTTTCCGGGTCCAGAACGCCAAGGTTGGCTTCTGTCAATACGGGTACAGGAGTTCCGAAAAGTATATCAGTAATATCTGTCGCAAGGCTCATTCCTGTGTAATCAGAAAGTGCAGCCCTTAATCCTCCGAATATTATATTTACAGGGTCTGCGTCAACTCCTATGTGAGTCTGGTGCAGTAACTGAGCAATTGACCTGTCTATAGCAGTTGGAGCTATAGTTGTCTGTTTAAATTTAGCTTTTCTTTCTTCATCAATAGTAGTATAAAGCCATGTGCATGGATCATGATCATATTTGCCGAAATCTTCTAATGCTTTTATCGCAACATCTTTTGCTATTTCAAGCACTTCTCTTCCTTCAGTTTCAACTCCGACTCTCTTAGCAACTCTCATGAGCTTATCTTTATCGGTAATTTTATAATCCGGAGCATGTCCTTCAGCGACTGCAAGAAGCGTATATGCAATCTCTCTGCCGTGGTCAGAATGGGCAGAAGCTCCGCCAGCGATATATCTTACAAGATTTCTGGCAACTATAGTATATACATCGGCACCGCATATACCTTTGTCCATACCAGCTTTTGTAGGTATTATCCTGCACGGTCCCTGAATGCAGATACGGCAGCAAACACCTGTTAAACCAAATTTACACTGGGGTTGTTGAGCTTTATACCTGTCCCAGGCTGTGCTCATCTTTGCAGACTCAGCATATTCCAGCATCTCCGCGGCAGCCGGGTCAACAGTCCGTCTGTTGATTTCTTGTGTTGACATCATCATACCTCCATTTTTTTTAAAATGTTTATGTTCAAAGATTGCTAGTTTTTTAACCAGCAGTTATCTCAACATACAATTTTATTAAGAATTTTTTTAATTTCCTGATTGTCGATTTGTAGGGAATTCTCTATAATTCCCATGGATTTTTCCGAGATTACTTCGTCGTAGTGGATGACACCTAACAGTTCTTCAGGCTTGAAATTTACTTTGATGAACTCTTCTTCCTTTGGCGTCCTTACTTTGTTGGCAATGAATTTTATATCTTTAACCATCAGGTCTTTTGCCAGGTTTTCTACTATTCTTGCAGTCTGAACGCTTGATTTTCCTGGCTCGGTAACTATAATCATAAGGTCGACGCCTTTGGAAGTCCCTCTTGTTAAATGCTCTATACCTGCGCCCATATCAAGAATTACTACGTCATTTGTATCTAAAAGAAGTGAATTGACTATGGCTTTTAAGAAAGTATTCTCCTTGCAGTAGCAATCGGAGCCTCCCTGCTTGATTCCGCCCATCCTTAAAAATTTTATGCCGTCGATATTTATGCTGAATTTATCAGCCAAGTCGTTAACAGCGGGGTTTAAAGTATACATCGCACCGTCTCCGGCTATTTTGCTTATGTCATCCCTCATGTCTATGATGGGCTTGATTTTGCTTAATTCTGTTTCATCTATTCCCAAAGCCAGGCCTAAACTGCTGTCAGGATCTGCGTCTACTGCATAAACATTGTATCCTTTTTGTGCAAACAATTTTGCAAGATTTGCTGATACTGTGGTTTTTCCTACTCCGCCTTTACCCGATACTGCAATCTTCATATTGGATATCACCTTCCAAATTGTAATAGATTTTTACGATTTCGCAAGTTTTATCATTTCGTATACGCCATAACTCGCTGCAAGGACTATATCTTCAACGGGCAAAAAGTTTTCTACCGACTCGTCAAAGAGTATTGTTCCTGAGGGAGGCACCTCATCATCTCCCTGCCAGATAACATAAGTGACGGGTACCATGGGAAAAATCTTCAATGTCACACTTCCATGGCCGAATTTTTCTATCGTGCCATCAAGCCTTTCCGAGGCTTTGTATAAGCCTTCCGGATTATTTGCAAAAGTCTTAATCATGGGCGCCACGGCTCTTTTACTAAAAGCCTGATAATATATGGCCCCTCCTCCCTGTACTTCTTTAAAGGATATTGTTTTACCCTTTAAGAGCGCACTCTTAGAATGGAGCAGATAGTGGAGTATAAGAACTTTTACGGTTACAGGTACTTCGCTGTTCCCTTCTGCCATATATATTTCGCCTGTTGAGCAATCTATTATATATTCTTTGTTCAGGTATTTCAATTGTATGGAATTCTTATTTGCATCGTAAGTGGAATTGGAATTCAGTGCAATTTCTTCATAACTTCTTTCTTTGAATTGATGACAGGCTATCTTATATGCAGTCAGGTATGCATTCATTAAATTAGATTCCATTTTATCATCCCCAACGCCTTCCTAAGTTAAAGTCCGGTAACCTCTTAATTACTTTATTTGTTAGGCTAAGCATATTACTTGTGATATTATTGTAATATTATTTGTAAACTTATACTTGTAATTTTTCCTTATGTTTTTGTAATTTAAGTACTACATAAAGGCAGGGCACTATGTTATAACATTTATCTCCATTTTCCGCGTCAAAAGATTGCTATTTATTTAACAATATATTGGGCAGATGAATATTTTAAGCCAGATTTTAATATAAAATTTAAATGAAATTAACAATATAATACAGCTATAGCTTTACAATCGTGTATTATAACAGATTATATCATCTTTCCCTCTGAAAAAGCCACTGTTTTTCATTTCCAAAGTCATAAAAATCATAAGGAAGTTATAGAACTACAAATAATCGTTATATTATAATAATAGAAGCGTTAGATAATTATTAGATTAATATATTAAGAGTAATATAGTAAAAGAGGTGATAACATGTGTGAATCCAACGTTTATCTGATTGATGAGAATGGCCGTGAATCCCTGTTTTTTGAAAGTGTGGACAGATTGATTCCCCAGGAGGACGGGTTGCTTCTTGAAAATATATTTGGACAGAAGAAACTTATCAAGGCAAAAATAAAAGAATTAGCCTTAGTTAGACATAAAATCATACTTGAAAAGTAGTTATGGCAGATAAAAACCACCGTTTTAACGGTGGTTTTTATCTATTTTCATTTTTCGTAAAACCGTATCTAACTATATATTCGAAAACATTATTGTGATTAACTTACTGTAATTCGCTTATTAAAAGGTATGAGAACATTGCGTAAGTCTGTGTGCATATTAACGAAGGCTTGGTAAGCTTTAAGGAAAGGTGACACTCCTAAAGGAATGTCACCAGCTTATTGTCTGAGCGGCAGCGAGTATGACTTATTCCCAAGCCGAGTTTTACAGGCACTAGGACTTGGAGACAGTTCAAATACCTTTTAATAAGCCAATAAATAAAACTAAATCATACTGCAGGCTTTAGCCAGCCTTTCTATATTGCTGCAGTCCAGCATGGTGCTGTAGCGGATGAAGTTAACAAGGCTGGGTATTTTGGACCATTCCTTTTCGGAGAGAGGGTTCAGCCATATTATCCTTTTTACCTTTCCATCAAGGAGTTTGAGACTGTCGGAGGCATTTGCCGCATCAAGAGTCTTGGCATCGCTTAAAATTATGACAATGGTGGAGGAATTTAGACGGACAAATCTGGAATTTAAAATATAATCAAGGGCATTGTAAATATTTGTGCCCTTTCTCCAGGCTTTGCTCTCCTTGATTTTCCTTTCAAAGCTGTTTGGGTTTTCAGCAGCAGTTATGTTTATGTGTTCAGCAAATTCGGAGAAAATATAAGTGTCTGCAATGGAGGAATTCATATGCATTCCCAATATAAACTGCATGGCAAAGCCCGAGAACCTGTACATTGATGCCGATACATCGCATAAAACAAGAAGCTTGTTCTTTTTCCTGGACTTGGCTTTGTATTTTATATTAAAAAGCACACCGCCGGTACTTAAGCTGTCTCTTATGGTTCTTCTAAGGTCGGGTTTGGATTTTCTCTTCACCATAAGCTCACGCCTTCTTATATTTCTTCTGAGCTTCTCTGCTATTTGCTTAATAAGCATTATAACTTTAGGTATTTCTTCCTCTTTTATATCACCTATATTTTTATATAGGAGGCTGTCTTTATTTTGTATGTCTTCAATAACTTCTCCTGCAATAAGGCCTGCATCAGACAGGGCGTTCTCATAAGACTTCCAATCTTTATAATCATCGGAGCTTAAATTCTGTCTCAGGTTGTTAAGCTTACCCTTCACCATATTCTCCATTAGAAGCCGAGGACCTGCCAGGCCTTCCATTCCTGAGAAGGACTTCTCGATAAAGGCTTTTATACTGTGTTTTTCTTCCATGGGAAGGTTATAATACACCTCTTTGAGTTCATCAGGCAAATTGATGGGAGCTCCGTTAAATTTAAGCTCGGCTGCCTCCTGTGTGATTTGGGCTCTTATTTCCTCTATTTTGGCAGACTTGCTCTCTAAGTATTGCAGCCTTTCATCCAAAGGGATAAAGAACTTATCAAAGGCTTCGGAAAATATATTCCTCTCCTCCTCCCCCTTGGCCATGCAGGACGACAGTGCTGTCTTCACGCTTTTCTTATCCAAAATATCAATATATCTAAGGCTTGTTATTGAATCAATGACCTCGGATGTACTCAGCCTCACACCCGCTATCCTTAAGACATCCGCAAACTCAATTATGTTTTTCGTCAAAGAATCCATCAAATCCGCCATCCTTCCGGAATTCAAAAATATCTTCGCTGTTTTTAAGTATAAATCCCAATGTCTTATCGGCTCCATCCGCATCCAAACAGTTCTTGCCCAAGGCCATTAATGCGGACACCCAATCCAGAGTCTCTGCTATAGAAGGCTTTTTTAAAATTTTATTGTTTCCCCTTAAAAAGGCAACTGCCGCTGCAGCTTCCTTTGAAAGCTTGGCAGTCACTCCCGGTATTTTTGCATTTATAATAGCTGCTTCTTTTTCAACATCGGGATAATCAATATAAAGATAGGCGCACCTTCTTTTTAATGCATCGGATAAAGGGCGGTTATTGTTGCTGGTCAATATTACTATAGGCTTATTTTTTGCCTTAATTGTTCCAAGCTCGGGTATTGATACTTGAAAATCCGATAAAATTTCCAAAAGAAAGGCTTCAAATTCTTCATCTGTTTTATCTATTTCATCAATTAAAAGAACGCATTTTTCCGGACTGTTGATAGCTTTTATAAGAGGCCTCTCTAAAAGAAACTCCCTTGAAAATAATTGCTCAACCTCTTTTTTGCCGGAATTATTCGAAGCATTATTCTCGTTATTGATGTTTAGCTGTATGCTCAAAAGCTGTTTTTGATAATTCCATTCATATAAAGCCTTGGATTCATCCAAGCCTTCATAGCACTGAAGCCTTATCAGTTCGCTTTTAAAAACCGATGCTAAAACCTTTGCCACCTCAGTTTTTCCTACGCCGGCAGCTCCTTCTATCAAAAGGGGTTTTTCAAGCTTCAATGCAACATATACCGTAACCAAAAATTCCTCGTCGAATATATAATTTTCCGACTCAAGGGCTTTACGTAATGTGATTATATCCATATAATTCTCTCCTTTGATGTTAGATGCAGTTAAAGGTACGCCTCTAACCTATAAATTCGTATTGACAATGAAAGATTCTGTATGTAATAATAATTTTATAAATATATAATTTTTACAATAACTTAATTTTTTTTATGATTATTTCAACTTTAAATAATCTAACGTGAAATCAACGTAATATTCATCTCTAATATCTTAATAAATGTATTTTATGCTATATAGGGTATCATAATCAACCCCTCAATTTTGTTTATGGTATAAAAATTTAAATATAATTTCACAAATTTTCTACACTCACTACAGTACATTTCAATAACTCTATCAATAAGCTTTATCCTACCCTATTTTTTATCATACAAAAAGCATATTTAGCAATATTCATAGCTCACAACATTTAAAATAATTTAATACTTAAGCCAATTTTAATTATATATAAAACGTGCGCGCGTTTTTATAAATCCGAATCAATAATTTAATTGATTCAGCTTTTTATGCCATAACATTCGTCAGCTATTGATTATGGCATAAGAAACATGTCTATCTGAATTATATTATATTAATCATGACTCAATTTGATTTGGGTCACGAGCATGGAAAAATTAGGAGGGAAAAAATGGCTAAGCTAAGTAATAAGGACATCAATGCCTATTCATTTTACTCATTTTCATCCAACTTCGGTAATACAATGCCTTTAAGCTACTTGAATATGTTTTTGACGGAAAATTTAGGCTATGGTCCCGCTGTGATGGGAAGTATTTTATTGGTTGCCCGTATCCTCGACTTCAGCGTCGGATTAGTCTCAGGAAGTATATTCCAAAAGACCAATTTAAAATGGGGTAAATACCGCTCCTGGCTTATTATTTTACGCTGGGTAGTTTTCAGCGGTATAACCATACAGTTTTTAAACACGTCGGCTCTTCCCATGGGGGCCAGAGTTGTTATAACCTTCATAGGTTATGGTATGCTTCATTTCTCTATGAATTTCATACAGACAGCTCAATTCGGCGTATTGTCCTCCATGGCCGGCAGCGATATGGAAGACAGAAGCAGACTTTCCATAAGAAGCAGCCAGTGGACCGCTGCTTCTATGATACTGACTTCGGCTGTCACTTTGCCTTTCATAACCTTCCTGGCAAAATTTATTGGCGACTCAAACGCTTTCTCTGCCACTGCAATATTATTCGCACTTTTTATGGCTATCGGCAACATGGTTATATCAAAAGCATCGGAGAAATATGACCTGCCTGCACCCAAGGATGCCGTGTCAAATACTAAATCCATAAAGATAAACGATTTGGTAAAATCTATAGTTACAAACGACCAGCTTTTAGTATATATCATAGCAAGTTCAATATATTTCATAGCCATTATGACAGTAAGCGGAATAGCCGCCTACTACTTCATATATGTTTTAGGCGACAGGCTTTTAATGTCAGTGCAGTTGACTGTAACTACAGCATTTGGTCTTGTGGCCAGCCTGATAGGACCTAAGATCGGTAAAATGCTTGGCAAAAAGAACGCTATGGTTTATGGATTGTTTATACAGGCGGCCTGCGGCGTTGGCGTTGCTATATTTGCAAAGAACTCTCTAATTGTATATATAGTATTTAATTGCGTGATGTCAGTTGCCAGGTACTTCTTCACAGGTTTTGGACCTAACTATGTTCTTGATACAGGAGAATATGGATATTACAGATCAGGAAAAGATTACCGTGCCACAGCAACAGGATTGTACACCATACCAATGAAGCTTGGTATGGCATTCGGCGGAGCCATATCTGCTTACGGCCTTGCACTCATAGGCTATAAAGCCGGCATGACTGCTACTCCTGAATTCATCAACAACTTCATGTGGATTCTAGGCGGTATACCGGCGGCATTATATGCACTGTCAGGACTCATAATGCTCATCGGCTACAAGATAACTGATGCAGATGCAGCCAAATACGCTGCTGCCAATGCAGAAAAAGCCAAAGCTGCCGCGGCTAATGCTTAATATTTTAAAAGTTAAAAGCTCCCATTTCAGGGAGCTTTTTTATACCACTTTTGTCGTCCAGTTTTCCACATTCCAGATATCCGTAACCCAGTCCTGATAAAACTCAGGCTCATGGCTTACCAAAAGAATTGTGCCCTTGAACTCCTTAAAGGCTTTTTTCAGTTCTTCCTTTGCATCGACATCCAGATGATTTGTAGGTTCATCCAATACCAGCCAGTTTACGTCCTTAAGCATAAGTTTACATAACCTTACCTTTGCGTTTTCTCCGCCGCTTAATACCGCCATCTGGGTTGTAATATGCTCGTTTGTAAGTCCGCATTTTGCAAGGGACTGCCGGACTTCGTAATTGGTAAGTCCGGGATATTCATTCCATATCTCATCCATTGCCGTATTGTAATTATCCCTGTGAGATTCCTGCTCAAAATACCCAGGGTACAAATAATCATCAAGTTTTACGCTGCCGGAAACAGGCTTTATTATTCCTAAAAGAGTCTTTAAAAGAGTGGATTTCCCCAGCCCGTTGACTCCTCTTATGGCTACCTTTTGACCTCTTTCCAAAGCTATGGTCATAGGCTTTGTAAGGGGCTCATCGTATCCTATCACAAGATTCTCAGCCTGGAATATAAACCTTCCCGGAACCCTTGCTTCTCTGAACTTAAATGATGGCCTTATTTTTTCCTTAGTTTTCTCAAGCTTCTCCATTTTATCCAGCTGCTTTTGCCTGCTCTTTGCCATGCCTGTGGTAGCAACTCTTGCCTTATTGCGGGCAATAAAATCCTCCAGACGGTCAATTTCTTTCTGCTGTTTTTCATAGGCTTGCATATGCTGCTGCTTCTTTAGCTCATACTGCTGCATAAATTGGTCATAATTGCCTGTATATCTTGTCAATTCCCCATTTTCAACATGGTATATGACGTTTATTACATCATTTAAAAAAACCATATCATGTGATACAAGTATAAAAGCATTCTCGTAATTTTTAAGGTATTGCTTAAGCCATACTATATGGTTATCATCAAGGTAATTGGTAGGCTCGTCAAGTATGAGAATCATAGGGCTCTCCAAAAGAAGCTTTGTCAATAAAACCTTTGTTCTCTGGCCGCCGCTTAAATCAGCAACATCTCTGTCCAAGCCTATTTCCCCCAGGCCTAAACCGTTTGCAACTTCTTCTATTTTGGCATCTATGATATAAAAGCCGTTATTTTCCAATGTGCTTTGTATCTGCCCTACATCCTCCATCATGACAGACAGCTCTTCTTCTGATGCTTCAGCCATTTTTTCATATAGGGTTAGCATTTCTTTTTCAAGGTCAAACATGTGCTGAAAAGCACCTCTTAATACATCTCTTATGGACACTCCTCGTGATAAAATAGTGTGCTGATCCAGATATCCCGTTGTAATCCTGTTGCACCATTCCACCTTGCCTTCATCAGGCATTAATTTTCCTGTTATTATATTTAAAAAGGTTGACTTTCCTTCTCCGTTTGCTCCTACAAGGCCGACGTGCTCACCCTTTAAAAGGCGAAAGGAAACATCTTCAAGTATCCTTCTTGCACCAAAACCATGGCTTACATTTTCTACATTCAATATGCTCATTGTCAACTCACCATCTATTCTTAATACTTTTTTATATAACCTTTAAAGGCTTTCACAATTAAAAAGACCCTTTTCGGGCCCTGACCTCACATATTATTTTATACTGCAATAAAAATTTTTACAAGGTTATAGTTTTACGTCAATCGGCTGTAAAATATGGATATTTTTTATCAATGAGCAAATGATAGACATAGAACGCGGAAAATAAAAATTACAGGAGGGCATATATGAATAATGACACTGCCGTAAAAGAAATAAGGCTTCCTGAAACACCTGAATCCTACTGGACATCTTCTACGCCAAAAACCCCTTATCCGGCACTGCAGGAAGATTTAAATGTTGATGTTGCTGTTGTGGGAGGCGGCATGGCGGGGATTACATCAGCTTTTCTGCTGAAAAAGGAAGGTTTAAAAGTCGCAATAATTGAAGCCGGCCGCATACTTCAAGGCACAACAGGCCATACAACGGCAAAAATAACTTCCCAGCACGGACTTATATATCATAAAATAAAGAAACAGCTGGGTAAAGAAATGGCCAGGCAATATGCACAGGCAAACGAGGATGCCCTTAATTTTATTGCCGGCATCATAAAAGAAAAAAATATCGATTGCAATTTTGAAAGGCAGTCAGCCTACTGTTATACTCAATCCGACCAATATGTGGAGCAGATTTCCGATGAGGTAAAAACAGCCTCGGAACTTGGAATCAATGCATCGTATGCGGAAGAAATTCCTTTGCCCATTGATATCAAGTGTGCAGTACGCTTTGATAACCAGGCAAGGTTTCATCCCTTAAAATACCTGTTGCCTATTTCCCGGGATATAACAGACTCCGGCAGTTATATTTTTGAAAATACCCGGGCTGTGGATATCAAAGAGGGAGATACTGTCACTGTCGTTACTGAAAATGGTAGAAAAGTTAATGCAAAATATCTTATCATTGCCTCTCACTATCCCTTTGTAAATATGGAGGGTTTATATTTCTCCAGACTGTTTCCCGAAAGGTCTTATGCCTTAGGGATTAAAATTAAAGAAAAATTTCCCGGGGGCATGTATATTACAGCTGAAGAGCCCACCCGTTCCTTACGCCATCAGAATCTCGATGATAATGAGCTTATAATTGTTTCGGGAGAGCACCACAAGACAGGCCAGGGCGGCAATACGGCAGGCCATTATGAAGCATTAAGAAGCTTCGCGGTGCAGACATTTGAAGTTTTGGATATACCTTACCGCTGGTCCACACAGGACTATTCCACTCCTGACGGCATACCTTATGCCGGCCATTTCACTTCCAAAACTCCTAACATATATGTAGCCACAGGATTCGGCAAATGGGGCATGACCAACAGTACGGCTTCCGCGATTATTATTAAAGACCTTATTACAAAGGGCAGCAGCCCCTGGGAAGATGTATATAACCCATCCAGGTTTACACCTATAGCTTCGGCGCCGGTATTCATAAAGGAAAATATTAATGTGGCTGAAGAGCTTATCTCCGGCAAGCTGCAACCTGTACCTGACAGCGTTGACATTAAAAACGGAGAGGCTGGAATTATAGAAGTTGACGGCAAGAGGACAGGAGCATACCGGGATGATAAAGGCCAGCTTCATCTTGTTGATACTACATGCACGCATATGGGCTGTGAGCTTCAGTGGAATGATGGGGAAAAGTCCTGGGATTGCCCCTGCCATGGTTCAAGGTTTACCTACGAAGGCCATATAATTGAAGGGCCTGCATTAAAACCTCTGAAATCCCCGGAAAGCCAGTCATAAATGATAAATAAGGCTGCTCAAAATCGAGCAGCCTTATTTATCATTTCCACATCATCAGTTTTTATAAAGCTGAACCGGTAATATTGCTAAAATTCTGCCGAGCCTGTAGTCCTAGGGAAGGGGATTACATCTCTTATGTTTGACATTCCCGTCAAATACATTATTACCCGCTCAAAACCGAGACCAAAGCCTGAATGCCTGGTACCGCCGTATTTTCTAAGTTCTAAATACCACCAGTAATCTTCTTCATTCAAGCCCATTTCAGCCATTCTGCCCGTCAATACCTGAAGCCTTTCTTCCCTCTGGCTTCCGCCTATTATTTCGCCTACTCCCGGCACTAAAAGGTCCATAGCCGCCACTGTCCTGTTATCGTCATTGAGCCTCATATAAAAAGCCTTTATATCTTTTGGATAGTCAGTGACAAATACGGGTTTTTTAAATACCTTTTCGGTTATATATCTTTCATGCTCTGTTTGAAGGTCAATTCCCCACTCTACCGGATATTCGAAGTTCTCCTTTGACTTTTTTAATATATCAATAGCTTCCGTGTAGGTAACCCTACCGAAGTCTGAATTAACGACGTTATCCAGCCTTTCACTCAAGCCGTTGTCTATAAATTTATTAAAAAACTCCATCTCCTCAGGAGCATTTTCCCTTACATAGTTGATAATGAATTTAACCATGTCTTCGGCTATTTCCATATTATCTTCAAGGTCAGCAAAAGCAAGTTCCGGCTCTATCATCCAGAATTCTGCGGCATGCCTTGCCGTATATGATTTTTCTGCTCTGAAGGTAGGTCCGAAGGTGTAAACATTCCTGAACGCCAGGGCATAAGTTTCGGCGGATAGCTGACCGCTTACCGTAAGGTTGGTTTCTTTTCCGAAGAAGTCTTCAGCATAATCAATCTTTCCATCATGGTCCTTTGGCACATCATTTAAATCCAAAGTGGTAATCTTAAACATCTGTCCCGCGCCCTCACAGTCACTGCCGGTTATAATAGGTGTATGAACATATACAAATCCTCTTTCATTAAAGAATTTATGTATGGCATAGGCGGCAATGGACCTTACCCTGAAAACCGCAGAAAAGGTATTGCTTCTCGGCCTTAAATGGGCAATGGTTCTTAAGAATTCAAAGGAATGCTTTTTCTTCTGCAAAGGAAATGCCGGGTCTGACAGACCCTCGATAGCAATTTTAGCTGCTTTTATTTCAAAGGGCTGCTTTGCATTGGGCGTTTCTTCTAAAATACCTTCTACTATTATGGAAGAGCTGACAGAAAGCTTTGAAATTTCCTTGAAATTATCAAGAGCATCTCCAAAAACAATCTGGACATTTTTAAAGAAACTGCCGTCATTTAGCTCAATGAAGCCAAAGGTTTTAGAGTCCCTGATGGTCCTCACCCATCCTGATATTGTAACCGTCTGATTTATGTAGTTTTGCGTTTCCCTGTAGAGACTTTTAATCAGAGTTGCTTCCATATTAAAACCTCCTGTTTAATGTAAGGGGGCACACCTTCTCTGGTTATTGTCAAGGTACACACCTTCTCCGGTTATTGTCAGGGTACACACCTTCTCTTTTTGAGCAATGAATCTGAGACAGTCGAAGGTATGTTCCCAACCTATGAATACGAGGCAGTCGAAGGTATGTTCCCAACTTATGAATACGGGGCAGTCGAAGGTATGTTCCCATCGTAAATTATTCCCAATTCTAAAGTTTCACAATACAAAAACCTTTCATCCTAAAAAACAGGGACGAAAGGCTGAACTTCTGTCAAAAAAATTATAATATTACAAAATTAACATGTCAACAGTTTAGGCCATTTGTTAATCATTAAGCTTACAGGATATACCCCATAAGCTTAATGATTTATCACGGAACATTAATTAGTTCCCGTCAAAATATCAAAGCCGCTTAAAGCTGTCAGATATTTCATCACATTTGACTTGATGGATTGGAATGATTTTTTATCACCAATCCACAGAGGCACTGTATGATAATGCTTTTTATTGGCTTCTAAAATCCATATTTTATATTTATCATCCACTATTACATCAAAGCCTATATCTCCGTAGTTTTCATCCTCCCTGTCAATTAACTTACATGCTTTTGTGCACAGTTCAATAATTTCCTTTCTTATTTTATTGACCCTCTCTTTGCCGAGCTTTAAATTTTTTATCAGCAAATCCTCAAATGCCATTTCATCTCCCCAGTTTGAGCATATATTTCCTGCGCCGCTAATTAAAGCAATTATGCAGGTGCATCCCCACTTCTTGGTTTCATCCTTTTGCATTATCACCCTGAAGCTTGTATTTCTGTCCCTGACTTTCAGGGGAATTACTGCCTGCTGGACAATATAGCCTTTACTTTTTATTATCCTATTTATGAAGCTTTCAGCTTTATCCTTTGATTTTGGTGCTTCGGGTTTTATAAATTGCTTCAGATGAAATATATAACTTCCATCCAGTTTTGAAACGCTGGCTATTCCTCTTGCCAATGTGCCTTTTGCAGGTTTTAGATAAATGGAATTAAAGCTTTGAAGCATTATATCAACATCATTAAAATCCGAATAATATCTTGTTTGAGGTATATGCCCCTTTAATTCCAAAGCGTCAGACATCATATTATAAAACTGCCATTTGTCAAAATAATAGGAATTAAACATCCTGTTATCCGTTACTTCTTTAAGCTTAAGCCTTATATCCTCCGGAGGATTGACGCGTTCATATACAGCCTCCGGAAAAGGGAATATGCCTTTATGCCAGGTTAATTTTCCATTTCCTACTCCCATCTTTAAGGCATATCCTTCTATGACTCCCTTGTCAAAATCCATTCCTTCCACACTGAATGCCATAATTAAGCCGCCGGTTATTGGGTATAAATTTCCATATTGATTTAAAAGCTCCAGCTTTCCCTTAGTAAGGCCTCCTTTATATTTTGCCATTAATAGCCCCAACACAGGTCCGAAGCGTATTCCTTCCTTATTAATCCTCACCTGGTATTTTATATTCAAAGGAAGATGCAGAGCTTTTAATACATCCCTGGAAATTTTGAATTCATCTTTGTTGAGATTTTTATCTTTTATTATATCTGCTGATATCCTTTTGTTTCCTGCATATAAATTTATCCTTCCATTCACTTCTCCTTTTACTGTTTCAATTTCTTGAGATACATATATCTTGCTGCCCTGTTCATCACAAATCAGCAATTTATATAGCATCATTTCCACCTCCTCCGCTGTCTAAATCAAAACCGGATAGCCAGGCAGCATAGTATAAGGGGGTATAGCGGATATCAAGATAAGTCTCGTAGTCCATATCCTTAAACCCTTTAAAGCTTGGAAATACATTTACTTCTATAATCCAGAACCTTTTATCCTCATCTATGGCAATATCAATACCGAACTCGGCAAAATGATGCCTTGTTTCATCCATATATATGCAAAGTTTATAGCATAAATCATTTAAACTTTGCTTCAATTCCTCATAATTACTTTCAGGAAAAGCCTTTATAAAGGCTTCATCAAGATGCATCGCATATCCTCCCCGGGATATGTTTGTTATAAGGCTGTCTTTACCTGCAACCCTGCATTCAATGCCCGAACATTTCCACTTGGCGGAACTGTCTTTTTGCATTACTACCCTTATATCAAACAATCCGCCGTCTACCTTTGCCAAAGATAAAAGCTCCTGCATTATATATCTTTCAAAAAACATGGAATTGTATCTGAAGAAGCCCCTTAAAAGCCTTTCATCCAGTATCAGCTTTACAGGGTCCTTTGAACGGTAGTCAAAAATATTGTATACATCATTTTCTTTCCTTATAATACATATTCCCCTGCCCCGGGACAGGGAAACAGGCTTTAAAATAACCTTGCCGTATTTATTGATAAATTTCTTTACAGTCTCATAGTCCTTTGTAGATTCCGTCGCAGGAAGTTTTTTACTAAGCTCCTCATGTTTTTTCAGATAATTATAAAGATTGTATTTCGTAAAGCGCCAGGAATTAAATAGTTTTCCCCCTGTCGCAGTTATAAGCCTTTCTATATCATGGGGATGGGAATGAAAATCCCTCCTGTATATAGATGAAGGAATGGGAAATCGTCCATACTGCCAGTCTCTTTTGTTGTAATTATAATAAAGCCCATAGGCTACAAGCTCTTCCCAGTCAATGCTCTCGGGGGAAAAAGCGCAAATAAATCCGCCTATCTTATTGTATATCCCAAAGCGATCAGTGTATTTTACCATATGCTCCGGACTGTACATATAGTTTTTGTTTCCTAAAAGCAAGCCTATGGATGGCCCCAGTATGATGTTATATTTATCATATTTCATGCGGTATACCGATGTGTTTTTTATATTTAGCAGCCGGGCAAGCCGTGAAGTCAGTTTTATTAAAAGGGGTTCTTCAAACTCCACTCCCCCCCGCATAGTTAAATCAATGGCGCCGTACACCTTTGCGGCCACATCTATTAATCCAAAACTTACAGTAACATCATCATTAAGCTTTTCAGCCAATGGTATAGGCAGTGATATTTCCCTGTTATTGCCTGAGATAATCTCTATATTAACCCACATAATCTCTGCCCCCTTTGCCCCCCCCTGCTTTGTTTATCTTAGGTGCTAACAGATTATTATAAAATTTTTGAGCGCTCTTTTTCTTATTTATGATATAAAAGAGACTTTCATCAAAACCTCCGAAATGTAAAAAATATGCCTTGCCCTGTGCATCCAAAATTAAGTCTACAAAGCATATACCCATTTCGGGCATAAATCTTCCAATATAATCTGATATTTTAAGGGCGGCATAATCCAAATCCGAGGTATATATTTCAGCTTCCCCGGCGCCTTCAGGATAAATATTGCTGCCTATGATGGTCCATCTTCCCTTGTTGCCCCGCTGCATGTGAATCCTCACGCTTACAGGCATATTATCATATTCCATCATCTCAGGTATCTCCATGAAAACCCACCGTTTTTGCTCCATTACAGCATCAATATAATCACAAATATAGCTGTTTTTGAAACACCTGCTGCCCTTTTCGTACTCGATATCCTTCCTTTGTCCTCCATATATAACCTTTGACATGCTTGAGCCTTTTTCAGGTATTACTACATAGCTTTTATCGTCTGCAGGTATATAATCTCTTTTATCCCTGTCATATATATTAAAGGGTAGAATATATTTAGCAGTAGAACCTGATGAAAGAAGAATCTGTTTTATCATTGGCTGATTAAATCTGTTGACATTGTTTATAATACTAATATCCTGCATTCTGGTTAAAAATCTCATTTTTGCAATACTGTTTTTCTTGTGCTGCAGGGAAAAATTGAATATTACAGGAGGAAGAGCTGTACTGGTATTCTTCAAACCACTCTTTTGAAGGATATATCCGTAAACTTTTCTGTCGATTAAATCTATATCATCAATTGTGAAAACCACAATTGAATTATCATTATTTTGGATAAAGCTTTTAAATAACCTTTGAAGCCTGGATGAATAAGTTTCGGCCTTGGTATCGCTGCATAAAATGCCAATCATCAAAATCCCTCCTCAATACAGGCTATGAATATTGAGCATAACGGCGACCATAAAAAACAAAAAATTTGAGGGAATTACATATAACTCCCTTAATTTACATAAAATAAATTCTTTTTTAGCAGGAATAATTTAAACTATATTAAATTTATTAACCCAAAAAAACTAATAGTATATTATAATTAAGTTATGATATACTTTACTGATAATCAATTTACTATTGATAGTATGGAGATGATTAATTTGAAACTGTGTTCAATATGCAATAAGAACGTTGCAACTATATATACAGCAAAAATCGAAAACGGCAAATCGGAAATGGTAGGAATATGTATGGAGTGCGCAAAGAAGATGGGACTTCCTGTTATAAACCAGCTCATGCAGCAGGCAGGAATATCCCCCGATGAATTCCAGAATCTTACCGAACAGATGAATACCATGTTTCAGGATATGGGTACCGAAGATACCAATGCCGTGAACCCTTTTATGAATATTTTAAAGGATCAGCTCCCATTGGATAAAGAAGGCACAGAACCCAAGGAACAGTCCCCTGACATCCCTCCCCCTATTAATATGAAGGATATGCCCAAAGTAAAACAAAAAAGTGAAACGGGCAGAATTAAAAAGAAATTCTTGGACACTTATGGAATCAACCTGACAGATAAAGCTATAAATCATGAAGTGGACAGGGTTATCGGAAGACATAGGGAAATAGACAGGGTCATACAAATATTAAACAGGCGTACAAAGAACAATCCCATTCTTATAGGCGAGCCAGGGGTAGGTAAAACCGCCATTGCCGAAGGTCTTGCTGTAAGAATTGCCGAAAAGGAAGTTCCGGTAAAGCTCTTTGATGCTGAAGTATATCTTTTGGATTTAACCTCCATCGTGGCCGGAACCCAATTCAGGGGCCAGTTTGAAGGCCGTATGAAATCCATAATAGACGAAGCCAAACAATTCGGCAATATAATACTTGTTATTGATGAGGTTCATAATATAATAGGCGCCGGTGAAGCCCAGGGCGGCGCCATGAATGCCGCCAACATTTTAAAACCGGCACTGGCCCGGGGAGAAATACAGGTTATAGGCGCCACCACTCTTGATGAATACAGAAAAAACATTGAAAAGGATTCTGCATTGGAGAGAAGGTTCCAGCCGGTATTAGTTGAGGAGCCTACGGTAGAGGAAACAATCGAAATATTAAAGGGAATTAAAAAATATTACGAGGATTATCATCACGTTGAAATAACCGATGAAATTATAGAAGCAGCAGCAATATTATCCGAGAGATACATAACGGACAGGTATCTTCCGGATAAAGCCATTGATGTAATAGATGAAGCCAGCTCCAGGGCAAACCTTAAAAATTTAGGTTTGGTTGAACTAAAAGCCTTGCAGCAGGAATTAAAAGATATGCAGGATAAAATGCAGGAGGCAGCCAGCAGCACCGATTATGAAAAGGCTGCAAGATACAAGATGGAGGAGTCAAAGCTTCAGAACAAAATCAAGGAGATTGAACAGATTTGCAAGGAAGTAAAGCTTACTTTAGAAGATATAGCCTTTGTCATAGAATCATGGACAAAAATTCCTGTTCAAAGCATAACGGAAGAAGAGACTCAAAAGCTTTTAGGTTTAGAAGACAGGCTCCATAACCGGGTTATAGGACAGCACGACGCCATAACGGCATTATCAAGAGCCATAAGGCGTAACCGCCTAGGCTTTCGGAAGAAGAAAAAACCATCCTCCTTCATATTTGTAGGGCCGACGGGAGTAGGAAAAACAGAGCTTGTAAAAGCCTTGGCCTGCGAGCTCTTCGGAAGCGAGGAAGCCCTTATAAGAATAGATATGTCCGAATATATGGAAAAGCATACGGTATCAAAGCTAATCGGTGCTCCTCCGGGATATATAGGCTATGATGAAGGGGGACAGCTTACAGAAAAGGTAAGAAGAAGGCCTTATTCGGTAATCCTTCTTGATGAAATAGAAAAGGCCCATCCCGATGTATTCAACATGCTTTTGCAGATACTTGAAGACGGAAGGCTGACAGACAGTCAGGGAAGGACAGTTCACTTTGACAATACGGTAATTGTAATGACTTCCAATGCCGGCACTAATTTCAAACAAGCGGGCATAGGGTTTGCAAAGGATGACTACAATGTGCTGGAAAGCAGGGTTAAAGATGCCCTTAAAGAATATTTCAGGCCTGAATTTTTAAACAGGGTGGATGATGTTATAGTATTTAAATCCTTAACCCGTGAAGAACTCCTTGAAATCACAGACCTTATGTTAAAAGAAGTCATGGAAGAGGTAAAGGAAAAGAAAATAACCCTTACCGTTTCCGATGAAGTAAAAGATTTCATCCTAAAGCACGGCTACGATGAAAAATACGGTGCCCGTCCCCTAAGAAGAACCATACAAAAATATATAGAAGATGAAATAACCGAGCAGTATCTTTTAAAGAAATTTACCGACGGTTCAAGCATCACAATAAAGCTCATAGATGATAAAATAGTTATCCAATAAAGTTAGTGCCTCCAGCGTTTAAAACGCCGGAGGCACTCTTTTTCCTCAAAGGGGCTGTAAGGGCTGTTGCGCTTTAAACACTGCATTGCCATGTTCGAGTTCTGCAAGTTCTAAGGCTCCCTGCCTTGAAAATACAAGAATTTTTAACTTCTTACGCTCAAACAATCTAAAATTCTAAATATTTTCTGCGGTAGTGTCACCAAGAACTTGTTCAGAACTCTCACAATTCATTTACGTTGTTTAAACGCAACAGCCCCTTTTCATTATTCCTGCTTTAATACATTTCTTCTAACAACTTTATATATTTCACCAGATAGGAAGGGCACGAAACAGAACATAAGTATTACTCCCCAGTCATTTATATTTAAGGACACTGTTTCAAAAACCGGCCTTAAGACAGGTATATATATTACTGCTGCTAAGAGGGCAAAGGATAATATGGAGGCATATACCAATATCCTGTTTGAAAACACCCCTATTTTAAATATTGTAAACCGCTCAGAACGGCTGGAATATGCTCTAATAAGCTCGGCGCTTATCAGCGTTGTAAATGCATAGGTCCTGGCATACATCAAATGCTCTGCATTGACCAGATAGTCAGGGTACCTATTAAGTGCCACAAGATATGCCCCTAACACAGCAGCAACTAAAGCAACACTCTGTACTGCTATGCCTGTAATCATGGATTTATTAAGTATGGGCTCTTTGGCATTTCTGGGTCTCATATTCATGATATCAGGATCGCCTTTTTCAGTGCCCAGAGCCAATGCTGGGAAGCTGTCCGTTACAAGATTAAGCCATAAAAGCTGAATTGGAATAAGTGGCACCGGCAGGCCTAAAAGTATGCTTAAGAATACTATTAGTATTTCGCCTACATTGCAGGATAAAAGGAAGAATACGAATTTTCTTATATTGCTGTATATAATCCTGCCTTCCTCCACGGCTGAAACTATACTGGCAAAATTATCGTCTGTAAGTACTATATCTGCAGTCCCTTTGGCAACATCGGTTCCCGTTATGCCCATGGCCACTCCTATATCTGCCCGCTTAAGTGCCATGGCATCATTAACACCGTCACCTGTCATGGAAGCTATATGTCCGTTTTTCTTTAAGGCATCCACGATCCTGACCTTGTGCTCGGGAGAAACTCTGGCATATACGCTGGTAGTCTCCACTTCTCGCAAAAGCTCGTCATCAGACATATTGTCAAGCTCCTGGCCGGTCAAAACACCGTCATCCTCGTCCATGAGCTTTAAATCCTTTGCAATGGCAACAGCTGTATCCTTATAGTCACCTGTTATCATAACCGGCTTTATTCCTGCTCTACGGCATATAGCTATTGCATCTTTAGCTTCGGTTCTTGCAGGGTCAATCATCCCCATAAGGCCTACAAAAACCATGTCCTTTTCTATTGATTCTGATGAAATATCTGAAGGTAAACTGTCATATTCCCTGTATGCAAAAGCGAGGACTCTTAAGGCTGAGCTTGCAAATTTACTGTTTGCCGTATGTATATCCTGCCTCATTTCATCCATTAATGGGACTATTTGACCTTCCATATATATTTTTGAACATTTACCGAGAATTATATCGGGGGCCCCTTTGGTGAAGGACACTACTCCCCTGCAATAGTTTTCATGGAAGGTAGTCATCATCTTTCTGTCGGAATCGAAGGGGATTTCAGCTATACGGGGATATTGACAGCTTAAATCATCCTTTGCACACCCTGCTTTTGCACCTGCAACCACAAGGGCGGCTTCGGTAGGGTCTCCCACTATACCGTATTGATCTCCTTCTTCCTTTTTCATAAGTGAAGAATCGTTGCATAGCACTCCTATATCCAGAAGCAATTTAAACTCTGGATTATCCGATAAATTTATAATCTCACCATTTTCATTTGAAAATTCTCCTGTTGGGTTATAGCCCTGTCCGGTTACTTTAAACTTTCCGCTCGGGCTGTAAGTGCCTACCACAGTCATTTCATTCTGTGTAAGAGTTCCTGTTTTATCGGAACATATTACATCAACGCAGCCTAAGGTTTCAACAGCCAAAAGCTTTCTCACAACAGCATTTCTTTCCACCATTCTCTTCATTCCAAGGGCTAATACAATTGTAACAACGGCAGGCAGCCCTTCCGGTATTGCCGCAACGGCAAGGCTTACAGCCACCATAAACATTTCAAGTATGGAGCCGCCTCGAAGTAGTCCTATCAAAAATACCACCGCACATATTCCAAGACAGGCTATCCCCAGCCATTTACCAAGCTCGTCCAACTTTTTTTGCAACGGTGTTTCTTCGTCTTCTATGTCCTGGATTTTGTCGGCGATTTTTCCTATCTCCGTCTTGTTGGCAGTGTCAACGACAATTCCCCTGCCGCGGCCATAGGTTACAACAGTGCTCATATAGGCCATGTTGACCCTGTCACCTAAACCAACCTCTTCGTTAAAAACCCTGTCGGCATGCTTCTCCACCGGCACCGACTCCCCAGTAAGCGAAGCTTCTTCCACCTTTAAGTTGACGCTTTCTAAAATCCTTATATCTGCAGGAATTATATCTCCGGCTTCAATATGTATAATATCACCGGGAACCAGCATTTTTGCAGGTACGATTTCTATCCTTCCGTTTCTGAAAGCCCGTGCATTGGGGGCAGACATTTTTTTAAGTGCTTCCAGAGCCTTTTCCGCCTTCCCTTCCTGCATAACTCCGAGAACGGCATTTACCACCACTATGGCTATTATGACCGCTGCATCCGTAACTTCTCCGACAAATGCAGAAACCAAGCTTGCCGCAATTAATATGATTACTAGGAAGTCCTTCAATTGGGTTATAATCTTTTGAAGGAGGGTCTCCTTTTCCTTTTCTTTCAATTCATTATAACCATGCTTTTCTATAAGTTCCTGGACTTTGTTTAATGACAAACCTGTGGACAAATCCACCGACAGCTTTTTGGCTGCATCCTGAGCCGTCTTGTTATACCAGTGCTGCAGCATATTTTCACCTCACAAAATTAGTTAATAACAACGGAATAAGCATATCATTCTAAAAATATTACGTCAAGAATTTCCAATTATTAGTCTTCGTCGTCATAATAATCAAGATAGGAGTATTTTTCTCCATCCTTCTGCCATCCTATAATTGCATCCATATTGACATTCTTTGTGGCTGTATAAATGTATTTATCCACATCCTTGAATTTTTTCTTTAGCTCTTCTATCAATTCCTTTATTTCATAGCGCTTGTTTCCGGTTTTATCGGCAGCCACCATGCAGGCACAATTTAAAGGATATATGCCGTTTTCATTTGTATAGCATTCTATAAAATGCTCTTCAATGAAATACATTGGGCGAATAAGCTCCATATCTTTGAAATTCGTTGATTTTAATTTGGGCAGCATGCTTTTAAAGCTTCCCGTGTAAAAAAGATTTAGTAATACCGTTTCAATTACATCATTAAAATGGTGTCCCAAGGCCAGCTTGTTGCAGCCAAGCTCCTGCGCTCTTGAATACAATGCTCCGCGGCGCATCTTTGCACACATGAAACAGGGATAATCACCGGCTATTTCCTGGCAGACTTCAAAGATCCTGGACTCGTATATTTTAATGGGTATCTCAAGATGCTTGCAGTTTTCAACCAAAAGCTCCCTTATGTTTTCATGATAGCCCGGGTCGGTACAAATGAATTCCAGCTCAAAGTTATTTTTGCTATGACGCTTCAGTTCTTGAAAAAGCTTTGCCATAAGGAGGCTGTCCTTTCCCCCCGAAATTCCTACAGCAATTTTATCACCGTCCTGTATCATATTGAATTCTATAATTGCCTTAATGAATTTTGACCATATTTTCCTTCTGAATTTCGTTACAATGCTGCGCTCAATATCCCATACAGGCTTTATGTCACCTGAAGGGATTAGTATATCGCAGCCCTTTCCGGCTATTTGCTTCATCAAATCTCTCACTCCTACTAAATCTGAAACTCTTCTTTAGTATATATTGTATCATAAAATTTACTTGATAATTTTCGTGTCGAAAAAAATAGCTAAAACCCGGAACAGCTCACACTCTTATATCTTCATGCATAATTTTACCACTTCTGGTTAGGCTAATACTCCCAAAGGAGGTTTTGTCATGCCAAGATGCGCAAGAGTAAAAAGCTTTGAATCAATCTATCACATTATGGTTACTGTGGGCAGTATCGCCCAAGCTCATGTATCATGTCAGCAAGAGGTTTTATGGTATTTAAAAAATAACAAGGCGCAAATCGCCTTGTTATATGTTGATTAAATACTGGTTTTCTTTGTTACTTTTTCTTCTTATGCATTATTATAAATCAGACTGCTCATCTACTCCAAAGTTTGAGCCTGATATACCAGCCAGCAATAAAGTTAAAAATTGTCTTTTCACCGATAATATTTATGCAATTTGCTACGTGTTACCATCCTCTCTGTCCCGTATCTTCTCTCTGCGCCATTCCCAGCATTTGTGCAATCTGCTCGTCGGAAAGTCCCAAATCATAAAGTGCTTTTTTTCGCTCATCGGTAAGCGCTCCGCCTTTCACCGATTGTATGATCTCCATTGCCGATCGCATTGTGTCCATATCTACGCCGTCTAATATGGAAAATCCGCTATTTTGCCTGCTACCCATTCCGCCTTGTGAGCCTAAGGCTGTCAAGTTAACCGAGGATGCGTCAATCAGCTTGTCAGGGTCTGCCTGCTGTCCATTTGTCATAGATGGAATCGTGCCGTCAAGCTGTCCCTGTATGCTTTCAGCGCGAAGCGCACCAAGCTTTTTCAATTCGGTAATTGCGTTCTGGTATTCCTCATAGGTATAAAATGCCGATGGGTCGTTTTTGATGTAATCAGAGATCATTTCATTTATCTCTTCAACCTTTTTCTCAAATTTACCATTGTTAAAATAACCGTCTAAAATCTCCTGCAAATACACATGATATTTTTCTAGATACTCAGGAACCTCAAGAAGTTTGGAAAGCAAAGGGCGGTTCTCCATGCTCACCCCCGAAACCGGATTGTCAATCGGAAAGTTTACCACATCGGATGCATTGCCGGACTGGAACCCACCAAATGCGAGATTATAGTCCCACGGAAGGATGCTGATCTGCCCGTTGTTTTCGTACAGGTAATAGTTATGGCCCATATTTGAAATGTAGCTATCCAGATTAACGACCACCGTATGTGCCGCAAAATAGCGGAGTACTGCGTCAACATTCACATAGGTATCAAGGTCGGTTCCATCACTTAAATTCTTTAGCGCTGTTATAATACGCTGATGATCATTTTCATCCGTTTTTGTTTCTGCATTTTCAAAAATAGCGGAATAGCTTGACACATTATCGTCCGTATACTCCAATGAAACACCGTTTTGTGCCATCCCCCTCATCCCGCCGCCTTGCCCTGGCATATTATCGCGTTCACGAGGCTGGAAGGTGTCCGGCGCTGCTTGTCCGCCACTTTCCCCATTTAGAGAGGAAGGCGATCCCCCCTGAGGATTTTGACCAGGCATGCCAAGGCCTTGCCCGC
This sequence comes from Oxobacter pfennigii, assembly GCF_001317355.1. NCBI lineage: Bacteria > Bacillati > Bacillota > Clostridia > Eubacteriales > Clostridiaceae > Oxobacter > Oxobacter pfennigii. Next base: position 75,157 of record NZ_LKET01000035.1, on the reverse strand, counting down.
CGCCCATACCATTATCGTTGTCAGGCTTATAGAGTTCGCCCTCACCGCCATAAACACGGTCAAGATACCCGCTGTCCACATCCTCAACAGCCAGGTAAAATCCCCATGCTTCGCCATTGACTGAAATATCGGCATAGGCAAAGAGCGGCGCGTTCACGCCAATATAGCTCATAATGTCGTAGCTAAGATACTCTTTCATGGATGTCGCATCGGAAAAATTGCTGTTAATCACAATTTTATCAAGCCCCATCCACGTCTGCCCATCCACATATTCGTCAAACTTGATTTTGAAACTGTAACGGTCAGTCGTTTCATCTCTGGATATTGACGATAGGCTAGAATTGCCTTTCGGACGAATGCCAACATTTTTGATGATGGTTCCGTTTATCGTGATATCCGCTGAAATATATTCCTCATCTATGGCGTTATCAAGCATCGTCTGCCAGCTTGCCTCATCAACCGCTATTTCAAAGGTCATAATCGATGTTTTGTCGATTTCAGATGCATAAAGGGTATTGGCGTTTGCCCCGAATGTGCTATCAGATGATGATACTGTTTGACTTGACGCAGAAGCACTTGGGGCATCACCCGCGCTGCATGAGGACATAAGCATGGAAGCTATTAATATAATCACAAAAAACGCGGGCATTTTCTTTCTTTTCATAGAACTCATCTCCTTTGACTTTCGGATATATTGTATTAACAATAGTTCTTTACTTTTACAAAATGATAAACAACTAATATAAAAAATAAGAAGTTGATCAGTTTTGCTTGCTTAAGCAATATTATCATTACTTTGTGAGGAATAGGTGAATTGTATATGAATTATAATACTGAATCCGAAAAATCACATACGAGAGAAATCTATTGCCTCAAAGGCGCATGGATCGCGTTTCCCTTTGACCATAGGATTGATTATAACGCCTCTTTTTTGGTTATTATTTTAAGTTATTCCTCAGTGAACCGTCCCGGGATCCTCTGTCATGAAGATTTTTCAGGCTTTATCCTCATACCTTCCTTGGTGTTTATATCTGGGGCGGTCAGCACCATATCCCCTTCCTTCAAACCATCAATAATCTCCGCATATTCTTCATCCTGTATTCCCTTTTGTACGGTTGTCAAGACAGCTTTTCCATCAGACACTGTAAACACACAGTCTTTCCCATTATAATCAAATACTGAGCTTAAGGGCACCAGTACCACCCCGTTCTTTCTCTGGGTTATTACCTTTACATCCACATCATAACCGGGACGCAGCAGTTCTGATTGGCCTGCTGGCTCAATGGTAACAGCGACCCTCTTCTGGTTAACTCCCAGTGACGAAGTCACAGCCACGGCACCTGGCGCTATTTTTACAACCTTGCCACCTATTGTATGCTTTTGCTCGGATCTTTCTGTTATTTCAACCTCATCTTCCGGTTGGATATTTGAAACCTCGTCAGCCAGAATATCAGCCTCGATCTCTATCCTGCTTATATCTCCTATAACAAATGCAACAGTACCGGGCATACCTACTGTATTTACATCCACGTGTCTTTCCAGAATTACCCCGTCTATAGGAGAAACTACCTCCTGCTTTTCCAGGTTGTGCAGCATGCTTTCCCTGCTAAGTACAGCCTGCTCCAGCTGAGCCTTATAGACCGTTGTTACACTGTCAGGAGTGTTTGCTTCTATCTGCTGCAAATTCAGTTCAGCAGTCCTCATCAGGGCCTCTGCGCTTTTTAAGGCTTCCTCCTTTTGCTTCAGCTCCGCATTACTTGCCGCCCCTGCTTCAGCCAGTATCTTAACCTTGTTGAAATCCTCCAGAGCCGACTCATATGCATCCTTTGACCGGCCAACTGCAATTCTCGCCTTTTCCACACTGCTTGCATAGTTCTTGATATCATTGCCTTCAAAGCCTGCCTTTATCTCCTTTATTTTTTCATCCACATTCTTCAGCTGTATTTCAAGCTGATTTCTCTCCATGGAAAGCAGCAGCTCCCCCTTCTTCACCTGTTGTCCCACCCCCGCAGCTACATTTTGTATCAGGCCGCTACCCTCTATGCTCACTGTTTTCAGTTCCTTGCATTTGACAGTACCTATATCCTCCACGTACCTTTTTATATCTCCCCTTTTCACATCCGTTACAGGCACTTCCGCCCCTTGATTTGAAAAGGCTATAAACGCCAGGCAAGCTATAAATACCATTCCGATAATCAAAATCCACAACTTTTTATTTTTCACTTATTTGCCCTCCCTTACATCTTATTACTCTGCACTTTTCAGTGACTCAACCATGTTAATGGATAGAATTTTTCTTGTGAGCACTAAATTTGCCATGATAGTAAAAACAATTATCATCAATACGGTGATAAAATAGCTTGAAGGATTCAGCACCAGGGGCAGATACATGGTATCGGTGGCTTGCATTGTTATTACAAGCTCGGAAAGAAATCTTCCCAGAGGGATGCCCACTAAAGCTCCAAAGATGCTTAAAAAGAAGTTTTCATTGAATACCAGGCTTTTAAGCTCACTTGAAGTGAACCCCAACACCGATAGGGTGGCTATTTCTCTTCTGCGCTCAAAAATATTGATATTTGTTATGTTGTAAATGACCGCAAAGGCCAGAATGCCTGCTCCCAGTATCATAAAGTATATTATGCTGTTCATTGATTCAAGGGTTTTTTCAGTATTGGCTATGATCTCCGATTTTGATTGAATGGTGCTGATGGCCAGTATATCTTTCAGGTTTTCCATGACCTGCTTCTCATATCTGGAATCCTCCAGTTCAATGTAGGCTGCATTGGTCACAACTCCTTCCTTCAGCAAATAGTTGAGATAACCGGTGCTGCATATTGCACTTTGCCCGATAAACTGAGATACGGCGCCTTTTATACTTACTTCTTTCTTATCCTTATCCTCATTCTTCCCGGGATAAAAGGACTTGAGATATACCTTATCCCCCGGCTTAATGCCTAATGTACTCATTAAACGAGCTGGAAGAAGAATCCCGTCCTCCGGCGGTTTCACCGGGTCGCCTGTACTGTCGAAAATTCCATAAAGCTTTGATTCCATGCCAAGTACCATAAGACCTATATTCTTTTTCCTCCACCCGCTTATAAGCTCCATTCCACTCTCAAATATGGGCTCCACCGACTTCATATGGTCGATGTTCTTTATATAGGTCAGCTCATCGGCATTCATCATCCTGGAAAGATTGATTTTTATATCGAATCTCTGTATCTTATAAAATTGCTCCTGCATAAGAAAATCCATGGAATTCTGGACTCCCAGAGCGATCAGGAGCAGCGCTGTTGAAAATATGATTCCTATAGACGCCATTGCAGAGCGCTTTTTATACCTGAAAAGGTTTCTCAGTATGATTTTCCAGCTGAAATTTATATTTTCCCACAACAACCGGAGTCTTTCAAGAAACAGCTTTTTTCCAGAGGCAGGAGGCTTCGGCCTCATAGTTTCGGCAGGCACTAGCTGAAGTTCCTTCCTGCAGGCATTGTAGCCTGCGGTAACACAGAATGCCAGGGCCAGAAGGGCGGCAGGGAGCACAATACTCAAATGAACGGCGGTTTCCTCTATAGGTAGGTTGTATATGGAGTTAAATAAGTTCAGTAGGCCTTTCCCTACCAAGAATACTCCCATAATCGCCCCGATAATGCTCCCCAGTATTCCCACCAGTAAAGGATAAGTCTGATAGTGGAGCATAATGTCCATATTACTGTAGCCCAAAGCTTTCAGCACACCCATCAGCGTCCGCTGGTTTTCTATCATCCTGGTCATGGTGATATAAATTATCACCGCTGATGCAATAAAAAAAAGCATGGGGAAAATTGCGGCGATTGATTTAAAAGAAGTTATATCGGCATTGACCAAACTATAGCTGAGCTGATCCTTTTTTTCAACAATTCCCGTAAGTCCATACTGTTTCAGTACCTTTTCCATCTGGGCCTTGACTTTTTTGATATCGGCCTGCTGTTCCAGCAGCACGCTTATATCATTGATGGAGCCTTTAAAATCCAGACTGGAATGTAAATACGATTTTTTTACATAAACCACACCGAATTTTTCGGGATCAGGTATCAATTCACTGGCTTCACGGATCTCATAAGTATATTCGGGACTTTTGGCCGTGCCCACCACCTTCAGTTTCACCCGATCTCCGTTTATGATAGGTTCTATTGTCTGTCCCATTGTCAGCCCATGAGCCTTGAAAAAGTTCTCGGAAACGATGCATTGATTTCCTGCATCGTTGGAAAAATAGCTGCCCGACCTCAGTTGAATATCATTAACGGTATCCACTCTTTCATCGGGAAGGGAAATAAGCCTGACCATGGCTTCCCGTTTCTTCATGCTTATCCTCACATCCTGAACCACTCTTCCCGTAACCATTTTCACCCCGGAAATCTCATCAATCCTTTTAACTATTCCTTCCGGAGCCCGGTACACTGAGCCCCAAAGATCCCCCATACGGTATTCTCTGAAGTATCTTTCTGCCGCTCCCGATAGGCTCTCAAGGGCGGAATACAGGCCTGTATAAAACATTACACCGATAATAACAACAGCCAGCACGGATATGAACTGTCCCTTCGATTCTCCAAGCTCTTTATAGAACTTTTTTAAGAAAATCCACATTACCACTCAATCCTTTCTATCGGCAGCGGGTTATCATTTAACTCCACCGACTCTACTTTGCCGTTTTTGACTCTTACTACTTTATCTGCCATTTGTGCAATAGAGCTGTTGTGAGTTATTATCATTACCGTCTTTTCAAAATCACGGTTTATGTCACGAAGCAGCTTTAAGATGGTTTTGCCGGTCATATAGTCCAGGGCACCTGTGGGCTCGTCACATAAAAGCAGTGTAGGATTTTTTGCAACGGCTCTGGCTATGGACACTCTCTGCTGCTCGCCGCCCGAGAGCTGAGCAGGGAAATTGGACATTCTTTCACCCAGGCCCACATTTTTAAGCACCGAAACCGCATCCATAGGGGCATCGCATATCTGGGCTGCAATCTCGACATTCTCAAGGGTTGTCAGACTCGGCATAAGATTATAGAACTGAAACACAAAGCCTATATGCTTTCTCCTATACATTGTCAATTCATTCTGATTAAACCTGGATATATCCCTTCCCTTTACCCAGACCTCTCCGGATGTTGGAAAGTCCATGCCTCCAAGAATATTCAAAACCGTACTTTTGCCCGCCCCGCTGGGTCCCAGAACTACCACCAGTTCCCCTGGGGCAACTTCAAAGGATATCCCGTCGGCAGCACGTATTTTTATCTCACCCATTACATATTCTTTTACCACATCTTTAACTATGATAATTGGTTCCATTCGGTTCCCCCCTTTATATTTAATTAAATGAACTCCTGGATTATTTCTTATGTACCTTCTATATTATTAGTATATTAACTAACCGTTTGGTTAATTAGGCTTATAAATAACGATTTCAAGCCGTCTGTTTTTTAAACAGCCTGGCCTGAAACCGTTCATTTTACCATAACCTATGCAGCATTAATATATCGTTTCCCGAGATAGAAAAAAAAGTAACCGCCTTAAGTGAATGCAGGAAAGATCTGCGAATTTCCTGATCGTTTAAGGAACTTTTCTTTTTGTATTCATCAAAATAAGCGGCAAAATTGATATAAGGCATAAATGAAAAGAAGAACTTGTGAAGTATCATATTATCAGGGAAGTTAAAGTCGTTATCCGCATCCCAGATGGTTTTATAAATCAGATTGTCATCGTTTTCCTTCAATAAATCCATCAAACGGAACAACGCATCGTGGTGCTTGCCGTTTTTAAGGGATTCAAGCAAAAGGATACGGATAACATCTCTATGCTCTAAAACATAATCAAGTAAATTTTCTATATAGATAGTCGCTTGCTGCAAAAAAAACTTTAAAGCATTCTCATTGATAAAGTGAAGGCGATCAGCCTCAATATCCAGGCTACCTTCCTTGATCATCTGTATAATATTTTGATGAATAAAATCCATGGCCAGGGAGGTTACGCTTTTAAAAAGAGAATCGATCAAGTAATCCAGTATTTCTTCCTTACTTTTAAAATAGTAATATATAAGGGCTTTGTTAACCTCTGCCGCCTCCGCGATCTCATTGACCCTAGTTGCATCAAAACCTTTTTCTGAAAACAGCTTTATTGAAGCGTTGAGTATTCTTTCCCTGGATTCGTTGTTTTCTAGTGGCTCCATGGTTTACCTCCCTTTCAACTAACCAGTTGGTTAATTTTATTATACCATTTTTCACCTTAATGTCAATCTTGGAATCAAAGATAGCTCTTGACAAAAAAATCGTATATAAGGGAATGTTATAAAACTATTTTTAAGTAGTCAACGGTACCACCTTCCTTATTCTTTAATCTTCATTCCCTGCTTCTTGCAGTGCGCCTTTTTACCATCTTAAGCCTGAAAAAATCTTCCCTTTCCCTTTCATCCAGAGCGTCCTGGATGTGCTTAGTCAGGGAAGTGAATTTGGGTATTTGTATGTTTTGGAGGGCATTGGTTCTCTTTTGGGTCTTTTTGACTTCCATGGCCAGCCTGTATACAGAGTTTTCAATCTCTGCCAGCTCGTAGACAAGGTATTTGACATCCTGAAAGCTTTTCACCGCCCTGTCAAAAGCATTGTTGGTACGGTAAAAGCTGTAGGAGGGTTTTTGATCCCTTTTTTCATATTTTACCGACGGCACTTCAACTCCCATAACGCTTTTTAAAAGCACTTCAAAATCCTTAGCCTCTTCTATGGCAAGAGCTATGTCTTCAACGGTATCTATTCCTTCCGTCATGTTGGCAACCTTCAAGGCTTCATATGCCTCAGGGAAAATAGAATTAATCTTTTCCTGTATTTCCTTTGCATCATCAATTAGCTGCATCATTTCTCTTATAAGCACGTTCCTTTTCCTGTCTAAGAGCTCATAGCCTTTTTTTGAAAACTCAAGGGACTCTTTAGCACTTAAAAGATTTGATTTGGTCGGCGTTTCATTTACTGCCATGCCTTCACCTTCTTATGTATTTTCCCTGTAATATTTGTTCAAGATTTCCGGAGTCATTCTGTCTAATTCTTCTTTAGGCAGCAATGATAAAAGTTCCCATGCCAAATCCAGAGTATTTTCAATGCTGCGGTCTTCATCCTGACCTTGTTTAACAAGCCGCTGCTCAAACTGCCTTCCAAACTCCATATACATCCTATCTACATCTGACAGCTCATCCTCGCCTATTACCTGAGCCAATGCCTTTACATCCTGTACCCGGGAATAGGCTGCAAAAATCTGATTGGACAGTTCCTTGTGGTCTTCCCTTGTATAACCTTCACCGATTCCGTCCTTCATAAGCCTGGATAAGGATGGCAGTATGTTTATGGGAGGATATATACCTCTTTTATCAAGGTCCCGGCTTAAAACAACCTGCCCTTCGGTAATGTAACCTGTGAGGTCGGGCACAGGGTGGGTTATATCATCATTTGGCATTGTAAGTATGGGTATCTGGGTTATGGAGCCATTTATACCTTCTATCATGCCCGCTCTTTCATAAAGGCTTGCCAAGTCAGAGTAAAGATATCCCGGATATCCTCGGCGGCTGGGCACTTCTTCTCGGGAAGATGATAATTCCCTCAATGCCTCACAATAGCTTGTTATATCCGTCATGACAACCAATATGTGCATATTCAATTCAAAGGCAAGGTATTCGGCGGCAGTCAGGGCACACCTTGGTGTGGTTATCCTTTCGACGATAGGTTCGTCGGCAAGGTTCATATACATCACCACTTTTCCCAAAACCCCCGATTTTTCAAAGGCTTTTCTGAAAAATGCAGCTGTATCGTGCTTTATGCCCATAGCTGCAAATACTATTGCAAATTCCTCGTTGTTATTTCCTGATAAAGCAGCTTGCTTTACTATCTGGGCTGCCAGCTCGTTATGGGGCATTCCGCTTCCTGAAAATATTGGAAGCTTCTGGCCTCTTATAAGGGTGGTGAAACCATCTATAGCCGATATACCTGTCTGGATAAAATTTCTGGGATAAATTCTGGCTACAGGATTTATGGGCTTTCCTCCGATATTTCTTTTTATGTCGCTATAAATTGGCCTCGCACCGTCTCGGGGCTCTCCTATGCCATTAAATACTCTCCCTAATATATTCCTTGAAAGGGGAATTTCAAGAGACTTTCCGGTAAAGCTTACGGCTGTATCATGGGTAGACAGCCCGGATGTACCTTCAAAAACCTGAATTACCACCCTGTCTCCATCTAACTGCACTACCCGCCCTACTTTTCTTTGCCCTCTTGATTTAACCTCAACTATTTCATCATAAGCTGCCCCCTTTACTCCAGACAGCACGATAAGAGGACCTTCCACTCTGTCCAACTTAAGATACTGGTTTTTCACTTTTGCACCTCTTTTTTAAGCATATTGTTTATCCAGACTGTCATAATAATCATTTATGCTTTTAATTATTTCATCAAACATGTCAAGCTTATCATTTGGTATATTGTATTTCATTTTAACGATATCCTGATAAATTTTATCATTCTTTATCTTGGAAATGGGTGCCCCCCTTTTTACAGCAGCACTGCTCCTGTCATAGAGTACATTTATGGCTTTTAACATAAGATATTGTTTCTTTAAGGGAACATAAGTATCCTCCTTATGAAAAGCGCTTTGCTGCAGAAAACCTACCCGGATTATTTTTGAAATTTCAAGGACCAGTCTCTGATCGTCTGGCAGCACATCCTCGCCTACAAGCTTTACAATTTCCAATAGCCTGTTTTCCTCATACAAAATCTTCAGCATTTTTAGCCTTAATTCCATCATATCCGGCGCCACATTGCTCTCATACCATTCCGACAGGTCGCTTAAGTAGCCGCTGTGGCTGGTGAGCCAATTAACAGCAGGATAGTGCCTGGAATAGGCAAGCTCTTTATCCAACCCCCAGAATACTCCCACATATCTTCGGGTGTTTTCCGTCACCGGCTCAGAAAATTCTCCTCCTGGAGGCGATACCGCTCCTATTATTGTTATGGAGCCTTCTGACCCGTTGAGGTTATTAACGTATCCTGCCCTCTCATAAAATTCAGCCAGTCGTGAAGGGAGATATGCCGGAAAGCCTTCCTCTGCCGGCATTTCCTCTAACCTTCCTGATATTTCTCTTAAAGCCTCCGCCCATCTTGAAGTTGAGTCTGCCATCATGGCAACGTGATATCCCATATCCCTGTAATATTCGGCAATGGTTATTCCCGTATAAATGGACGCCTCTCTGGCGGCAACTGGCATGTTCGATGTATTGGCAATAAGAACTGTCCTGTCCATTATAGGCCTTCCGGTTTTAGGGTCAGCAATTTCGGGAAACTCCTCTAAGACTTCCGTCATCTCATTTCCTCTCTCACCGCAGCCCACATAAACTATTATATCCGCATCCGACCACTTTGCCAGCTGATGCTGTGCCGATGTCTTTCCCGTCCCGAAGCCTCCGGGAATTGCAGCAGTTCCTCCTTTTGCAACAGGAAAAAAAGTGTCCATCACCCTTTGCCCTGTAATAAGGGGCCTTAGCATCTCCATCCTTTCCTTTACCGGCCTTGGTGTCCTTACCGGCCATTCGTGATACATCTTAAGCTCAACTATATCCTTTTTTTCATCTTCAACTTTTACCAAAACATTTTCAATGCTGTAAGCTCCGCTGCTTACAGCCTCAATTACCCTTCCCTTAATCCCGGGCGGCACCATAAGCCTGTGCTCCACCACCGGAGTTTCCTTTACAGTCCCGTAAATCTGCCCGCCAAAAACTATATCCCCTGCCTTGACACTAATATTTATATGCCAGCTTTTATCCGCATCTATGGATATCATTCCTATTCCCTGGGGAATAAAGCTTTTGCTCATTTCATTGATTTTTATAAGAGGTCTCTCTATACCGTCAAAAATATTTCCTATTATGCCGGGTCCTAATTTTAAGGACAACGCCTTTCCTGTTGACTGGACTTCTTCATCTATTTCAAGGCCCTCTGTCTCTTCATAAACCTGAATGGTGCCCTTATCGCCGTTTAAGGAAATAACTTCCCCTATGAGCTTGTTTTTCCCCACCAGCACCATTTCCCGCATTCTGAATGCCGTCATGTTTTTGGCTTTGACCACCGGCCCGTTTATGTATATTATGATACCTGTTGCATTCTCCATAGCCTCACCTGCTTCTTATATGTTTTCATCAAGGTTTTTCCCTATTAGCTCCCTGTTGTTGTCTATCATGGCTGCAATTGAAAAATCCCATCTTAAAGTCCTCATTTTATTTTCCACAATACATCCTCCCAGCATATCGTCTTCGCCTTCCTCTGCTTTAATATTTATGTAATCCGGCCTTTTATTTTTTAAATAAGAAACTATTTTCTCTTTGTGTTTTTCCAAATCGCCATGGGTCAAAATCAGTACTGCTTCTTTTGCATTTACAAAAGATAAGCCTTTATCAATGCAGTTTAAAAGAAAACCTTCATATTCTTCACTTTTAACATAATCCTCCGCTATTTTTTTTATATCAGCAAAAACTCTTTGAAATATTTCATCTCTTTTCTTAAGGAGCTCATAATCCTTATCAATTGAGGCCTTTGAAATTATCTGTTTTTTTTGTGCCTCCGACTTTAATTTCATATCCTCTATTTTTTTATGTGCTTCCTTTAATATATTCTTTTTCTCTGTTTCAATATCTCTCTTGCTGTGGTCATAGAATTCCTGAAGCTTAACCTTAGAATCTGCTTCCACCTGCTTTATGATTTCATCGGAAAAGCTCTTCAGTTTGTCTTCTACCGTTATCAAAGTCTTCACCTCATATTTTTATGCCGATGGATTCTTTTATGTAACCCGTTATCCTGTCCTTTTCCCGATTTGTACCGTGCCTGTCGGGAATCTCAGCAATAAGGGGCAGGATCATTTCAATTTTTAGATCATCTACTTCTTTACGTGCCAATGATGCTGCCGTTTCGGTAATAAGTATTATGCCGACATCCTTTTCACTTGAAATTTTTTTAATTTTTTCAAGTATATCTTCTTTTTCATAAAGGACGGTGCCTTCTATTCCCGCCAACCTCATGCCTACCCATGTTTCTACGTTGTCGCTTATAAGATATGCTCTCATATTAAAGCCTTCCCAATATAAGTATGGATACTATAAGGCCGTATATGGCTATTCCTTCTGCCAGGCCAACGTAAATAAGGGACCTGCCTAAAAGCCTGGGATCTTCCGATACCGCCCCCAGTGCCGATGAGCCTACAGAACCTACTGCAATGCCAGTGCCCAATGTAGCAAAGCCTGTTGATAATGCAGCCGCGATAAAGCCCAACCCCGAATCCCCCATGCTGCCGTCTGCGGCATGAGCCACCCGGGGAATCATGAATGTGACAGCCGCCACCATAAGGGGTGTAAAGGAAAAAAGATTATACAATATATAGCTTTTGCATTTATATTCCTTGCTTACAAATTCTTTATACCTCATCATTATTCCTGTACTGATTGTTGCCGTGATAACAATACCCATTAAAACAAGTATGATATACATTTAAAAACCTCCTTTATTTTGTGCATCATAGTGTATCTTCTTTATACTTTAAGCTAACCGGGCGATATTCAACACCGTCACCCTTGTAAAACCTGCTGAAAAGTTCATAGTATTCAAGCCTCAAACCCTGTATAAATACTACCAGCCCTTCAAGGCATATTATTATGATATTCCCCAGCACCAGGACGAAAAAACCTGCCGTGCCGTTCCTTGTCATATCCGCCACCGTCTTAAATGCCACAAACAAACCTGCATGATTTAAAGCAAAGGCTCCTATCCTTACAAAGGATATGGTTTTGCTCAGCATTCCAAGCAAAGTCTCAATAACGCCAAATATGCTCTCAACATAATAGTCTCCTTTGTTTCCTTCGTACAGCGGCCTTTTTCTTTCTATAAGCCTTGCAATAGGCTCTTTCATTATAATAAGAAGCAAAAATATAAATAAAATTGCACTTGTTGCACCCAGCGGCAATAAATATTTACCGTATTGAAAAAAGCTATAGGCTGATAGAAGTATGATACTTAAAAACATCAAGGACACAAAGCCTTCCCTGCCGAATATACCTTCTTCAATGTCCTTAGCCCTGGCACAGTTAATAAAATTTGCTGCATAGCTTATAAAGGATAATACTATTCCCAATATAACGCTCCCTAAAAGCATTGTATTGATGTTTTCCATTGGATAAAATAGAATGGGTTTAATCACTTCTTCATTCCCAAAGACACTTCCGTATAAAAGGCCAAATATGCAGGAGCTTATGCCAATTCTTTCCAATATGCCTCCAAAATCCTTTGACTTTTTGAAAACGGCAAGGTATAAACCGCCTAAGAAAAGTAAAAACCCCTGCCCTACATCCCCGAACATGGCACCAAACATTATCATGTAACTCACAGCCACAAATGGTGTAGGATCTACTTCTCTGTATTCGGGGGTCCCATACATGGTTACGATATACTCAAAAGGCCTTACTAATATATTGTTGCTTAAAACCGTAGGCGGCTTCCCCATCTTTACCTTATTATCCTCCCTGAAGGACATGACAAATTTATCTTCCACAGGCTTTATTCTTTCTAAAAAAACCTCTTTGCAGCTTCGTGGTATCCATCCCGAAAGGCAAAATACCTGTTCTGTATTCACAGCATTATCAGTTAACATCAGGGATTTTTGATACTTATCCATAACGTTTAACCCTGTAAAAAGAAAGTCCTTGTTTTCTTCCCTCAATGCTTCTATATCCTTTTTAATCCTTTCTATTTTTTTGATTCTCTCTTTTATTAGCTTATCAAACTTTACAACTGCATTATCCGGTGTATCCTTTATAATTTCAGGTATGGCTATTTCTTCAAAGCCTAAGGATTTAAATATAACTTCAGATTCATTTATTGAAGAAGGGGGAGTAAAGCATATGATTGTTACGTAATTTTTATTGGAACTTATTCTGTATACAATCGAAGGAATGTTCTCTACATTTTCCTTAAGCTTTACATAATAATGGCGGCTCAGCCTTCCTATTTTAAAACTGAAAAATTTCAGCTTTCTCAGTTCAGATAATGTAAAATTAAGGCCTTTGATATTCTGAGCCTTTGATTTAAATTCTTTGATCCGCACAAGATCGGCCTGGCTTTTGTCCAGCATGTTTCTTAACTTCAAAGCCTCTTTGAAAACGGAAGTCAGTTTATCCTTAATTTTCTCTATATCAATATCACCGATTTTATGGCTTTTGATATCGGTTGTATCCATATCAAGGGCATCCATGGTTCGGTAAAGCATATCCCGTATTTTCTGCTGCCCCTTTTCACCTTCAAATCTTTTTATGATTTCCTCCACATGTTTGTACTCTTCACCGGCATGGAGCTTTATATCTTCCATGGCATCTACAACATGTATGCATCCGCACTTAACCATTTCCTCCGCAACAATTTTTATATCATGGATACGCCCTATGGCGCTTACCATCTCCATTTTCTCAACAGCCACATTATCCACTCCATCTACAGTTTTCTAACCAGGAATTTTTTAGCTTCATCAAGAGGCATGTCATACCTTATGCTTTCAATAACGGTTATGATGTCCCTTATTTCAAACTCCAGGAGCACATCAAAGGCAATGGCCTCAAGTATATCCATCCTGTGTCTTTTTTTAAGCTTTTTTACTATGTAATACTGATACCTTAAGCTCCTTCTTTCCATAAACATATTCTTAGTATTCTCATTATCAAAGAGAAAATTGTATTTTGTATTGAGAATTTTATCCTCAAATTCCTTTAAGCCGGTACAATAGCAAAGTTCTTTAATATCCCTCACGCTCAAAATATGTCCATGGGGTATCGTATAATTAAACAAAAGCTCTCTTGGCATGTTATAGTAATTTATGCCCCTGTATATCCACTGTATATTGAGCAGATCCACACTGGTACCCTGAAGCTCGTCAATTATTTTTTTATCGTTTTTATTAAGGCTTTCAAGAGTTTTATAGAATATATCAAAGTAAGCCAAATCCAGTACCATTTCACCTAAAAAGATATTCTTTTCTCCCTTTTCCTCCTCTAAAGGCAAAAGATAACTGTAATATTCGGTGCCTTTTAAACTTAGGATAAAATCATCTATTGTTTTTGAAGAGAGAAGAGAATCTACCCTTATACCGGAAAACTGCCCTAAATGGGCAAAGGATTCTCTGTTTAAAGAGGATATCTTGCCGTTTTTAATGCTTCTCAATACTTTTTTTAAATCTTCTATCTCCCTTTTCAAAAAGACATACCTGAAGAATTTTTTATAATTGTTATTAAAATAAAAGATGAGTTTTCCTATTTGCTTTACATGGTCCTTTCTTATTAATATCTCCAGTTCTCCTCTGTGTATTTTATTTTCGTCAATATCATGAAGAACAGACTTATAATGAGTTTCATTTTTAAGATAAGCAGCTATCTCATTTATGCCTTTTTTATTAAGAAGGTTATTAAAATCCTCTTCCTTTAAAAATCTGCTCTCTAAAGCCCTTATTTTTGTATTTACCGCCTCGTAATGAATAAATTTATTCACTTTATATGTTCCCTTCTATAATCTGTATAAATATTTTTTCTTCGAGGGACTCACGTATTACGGCAAACTTCTCTTCAATGTGCTGCACTTCTTTTTTTGATTCTTCCTTTATTACCTCTGCCGACCTTTGTGCTTCTTCCAGTGCAGAATCATACAACTCTCTGGATTTTAGCTCAGCCTCCGTTAATACATCCTTTTTCATTTTTTCTATCGTTTCTTTTGCTTCCCTTTGAGCTTCATTAATCCTCTCTTCAGTTCCCGTCAATATGATGCTGGCTCTGCTATCAATATCGATTATATGCCTTATGATTGCATCCAATTTAAACACCTCTCACACAAAGATATTGATTATAATATGAATCAAAAATGAGCTTTGTATTCGAGTTTTAACGTCTGATTGAAATTTTAATGTATATAGGCAAAAACTAATGTGCATTAAAAAAACAATTTCTTTCACCTCCCTCAAGGGGTAATGTAAACTTGAAGATTGCACCGCCTTCTTTTTTATTGGCCGCTTCTATTTTACCGTTATGTGCTTTAATAATCGACATACATATAGACAGCCCAATACCCATACCACGTGAGGAATCTGAGCTTTTTTTACCGTTTGGAACATAGCTTTCAAATAAATAGGGAAAATCATTCTCCGAAATTCCTTCACCGTTATCGCTTACTTCAAACACTGCAAAATTATTTTCTTTTTTCACATTTACATCAATTGTTGTATTTTCTCCTGAGTGCTTGATCGCATTCTCCATAAGATTAATAATTACTTGCTCAATTAATGTTCCGTCCATTGGAATAAGTAAAAGTTCATCCGGAACTTTTACATTTATTTTACGTTCTTTAAATCTCTTCCTAGTTATACTGATTGCCTCGGCGACTACTTCTTCCGCCGCTTCCGGTGTCTTCTTTACATTCATCGTACCTTCATTAATCCGTGTCACAGATAAAAGATTTTCAACCATCCTTATAAGCCATTGTGAATCCTTCTTTATATCTGAAGCAAGTTTGATGTGGGTCTCTTTATCCAGTGAATCTCCATTTTCAAGTATTGCGGAGCTTGCACCTAAAATGCCCGTTAAAGGCGTCCGTAAATCGAAGGAATTGCCCATATAAAGATTTCGTTAAGAACCCTATTAAAGGCCATTAAAAAGAGAGCTTATTCAAGATGCTGATTTTGAAACACCTGAACAAGCTCCCATGGAGATCTTTGAATGCATTGAGTTTATACTATACTAGGCGGATGTATTCCTCACTTAGCTATCTGCCCTTTTCAAATTATCTGTTTTGAATTTATATTATCTAATCAAACTGTTTTTAATGTAAATGTAAATGTGCTGCCCTTCCCCGCTTCACTATCTACCCATATATCGCCGCCGTGAATTTCAACAATTTTCCTGGCAATAGCAAGGCCAAGACCTGTACCGGCACCGCTTTCCGCCCCCTGCCTTCCCTGGAAAAATTCCTGAAATATCCTGTCATGAAATTCCCTTGGTATTCCTGTTCCATTATCTTTAACAGAAATATACATCCGATTGTTCATGCAATGGGTAAATACCTCTATTTTCCCTCCTTGAGGCGTAAATTTTATAGCATTGCCTATTAAATTTGTCAATACCACTTTTATTTTATCGGGGTCGGCCTTGGCCATGGGGAGTTTTTCATCTATATAATATTCTAAATAAATATTCTTAGAACCGGCCTGCTCCGATAACGATTTTATCGTCGGTTTGATAATATCTTCAATAGAAGAGGGCTTTATATTTACAGTCATTTTCCCCGATTCGATCCTGGATAGATCAAGCAAATCACTTACCAGTTTGGCAAGCCTCTGCTCTTCTTCTTGTATAACAGAGATGATTTCCCTCTGATTTTCGCTTATCTTTCCTGCAGTACCATCAAGCAGCATACCCGCACCCATGCTTATTGATGTCAATGGGGTCCTGAACTCATGGGACACAGTAGAAACAAAATCAGACTTTAACCTTTCTACCTCTTTAAGATGAGTTATATCCTGAAGTATAGCAACTGCACCATTTATCTTGTTGTCTTTACCGAGTATGGGAGCTACTGTTATATCATAATATATAACCTTCCCACGTATCTCTAATAAAATAACGTCCTGATGACTTCTATTATTTTTAGGGACACCTTTTAAGGTTTCGTAAACAGAGTTGAAAATAGCTTTATTGTTGATTACTTCAAGCAGATGCCTTCCCGCTGCATCGTTTTGGCTTATTGAGAATACCGATTCACATTCAGGGTTTATAAGTATTATTTTATAATCATTATCCGTAACAATTATAGGATCGGAAATACTGTTTACAATAGCCAGTGACTTGTTCTTTTCGCTGACCAGTTTTTCAAAATTCAGCTCCTCAAAGTGCCGGAGCCTGTCAGTCATGTTGTTAAATTCCGATGCGAGCTTCCCTATTTCATCATCGCCATTTATTTTTATTTTATGAGGAAGGCTGCCCTCTTTAATTAGTTTGACTGAATCCGTTAACTGCTGTATAGGAATAAATATTCTGGACAGCAAATAAAACAACAATGCAAGGCCTAAGATAACCATAATAATGGAAATCATGGCACTTACCCATATGGAGCGGTCAGCATTCTCACTTGCCTTGCTTTTACCTGCAAACATAGCCTCTTCATTAATCTCTAAAAGCTGTTTACAATAATTTTTTGTCTCAATAAAATGCTGTCCCACAGACCCGTTATAAAACTCCATGGTCTCCGGTATACTGTGCCCCATTCTAAAATCCTGAAGCTGCCGTACGGAGTTATAGTATTCCTTTAAGGATAAGTCAATTTCCTTTACTATTTCACTTTCTCCTGCTTCAGTAATGTTTGTGGCTGCCTTAAGATATGATGCGGTGAAGTTTTCATAGCTATTTTCAAATCTTTCTAAAGTTTTAGATGAGCTATCAATTATATAAGAATATACTGTCATATGTCCTTCATCCAGAGTTTCGACCATATTCCTGGCTGCAATTATGCTTTTATAGTTTGCCTCCATTAAACTGTTTATACTTCTGCCAAGATTAAAAAGAGCTATAATAAAATATATACTTATTCCGAAAAGCAGTAATATAAGTATTATATATACACTGAACATCTTGGCTTTTAAGCCGCGGACTGGCATAAAAAGACCTCCTATAAACCGGCAGTGCAATAAATCATTTATTTGCCATTATCAAATTGTCTGGCAGTATTAAAAAACTTCAATGCTTTATCATTATCTCCTCTGTTCTCGTATACTTTCCCTAAAAGGTAGTATATTTCGCTTCTTGAAGGGTCAATGGATAATGCCTTTTTTAAAAGCCTGAACCCTTCTTCATAATCATCCCTTGAAATTAAATTTTTTACTTTCTTAATGTAATCTTCAATATCGCAGCAATCCCTATCCCCGCCATTTTGCATTTCATCCAGCATCGTCCTGACCTTATCGGCGCTGAAGGGCTTTTGAAGATATGCCACCGCCCCCAGTTTCGTACATTCCACTGCGTTTTTTACAGTTGCGAAGGCAGTCATTATTATTACAGGCATATTCTTATTCATTGCTCTTATTTTCTTCAAAACCTCGGTTCCGCTTATCTCAGGCATCTTTATATCTAAAAATATCAAATCAATATTTTCTCTTTCAATCATTTCTATTGCCTGCTGCCCATCTACTGCAGTTATAACTTCATATCCTTCAACTTCAAGACATGTGGACAACAACTTTCTTATATTCTTTATATCATCTACTATCAAAACCCTCTTACCCATGATTACCTCCTTGGATAGTATTAACGATAGTGAATAGGCAGTGTAAACGTCAATACATTCTCGAAATCCGGCTTGCTATCATACCATATCTCTCCCCCGTGAGCTTCAATTATTTCCCTCACGGCTGCCATCTCCAACCCCATACTATGAATTTTAAAGCTATTATCTTTAATGTCTGCAAGTTTCTCAAATAAGCTTTCATAATATTCGGCCGGTATTCCCTCTCCTGAACCCTTTATGCTAATACATATATTTTTTGATGCTAAAAAGGCACTGATAGTAATACTTTCTCCGGATCTTGCATACATTAAGGTGTTTTTCAACAGACTGTTAATTACCAATACAACCTGACCGCAATCCGCATTTATTTCCGGTAAATTGAGTTCCGCGTTATATGCCAGACTAATACCGCTATCTTTTGCTTCCTCATTCAGGTTATTTACGCACTCTTCAATAATACTGGCAATATTACACTGCTGCATGGCAAAAGCATATTTATTAAGTTCTATCGTTGATTTTTGGATAAGCTTCTCTATCAAATCTGATAATGCTTCTATGTCCTCCTGAATTATCTCAATTATCTTCTTCTGCCTTTCGCCTAAATATCCTATATTTTCATTTGTAAACATACTTATTCCTATCATCAACGATGTTAAAGGCGTTCTGAACTCATCGGAAATTATTGATATAAGATTTGATTTTATTTTTTCAATTTCTTTTAAGTGCGTCAAATTCCGGAGTATTATTATGATATCGTCTCCTATAGGCTTGACCAGTACATTATAATAGCTATCCTTTCCCCCGGAATTAATGCATATAACCTTTGGTTCTGTATTTTGATGCAAAGAGCATGAATATAAAATGTACCCAAACAAATTCTCATCCTTCACAATATCCATAAAATGCTTATTTAGTACACTGATTTCCTTTATACCTAATAAGCTTTCACATGTATTATTTAAAATCTTAATTTCATAATCAGCATCCAGCATTATTACAGGATCTGTCATGGTATTTATAATATCCTTTAATTTATTTTTTTCACATCTCATCCCTTCAGCTAGTTTTTCTTTAATCTGCTGCAGCTTTATAATAAAGCTTCCAGCGGCTCCTGAAAAAATGGCCAGCACAATAGGATATAAAACCCGGTTAAACCTGTATAATGAAACCCCCGACACACCTCCGGCGGTTATACACAAAAATATGATCAAGGTATATGGTACGTTAAATTTTCTTATTTTTTTAACCATAAATCATCTCACCCTATTAGAATGTTATATCTAATTAAAAGTATATAAGGGCAATTATATAAAGTCACGCAGCCATACCGATAGTAAACCTTAAAAATAAGAGAAACCCGTGCGAATTAGATAGTTAGTTTTCCCTGGTAGTTTAAAATACACAGGATTTTTTTCAAACACCGTTTTGCCAACATTTCAGTAATTATAAATTCCGGGATTATAATTAGGCTATGAGAAAACCCTGTATCATAATTCAGAGTTTTGCCACGGAAGGGAAGTGATGAGATGCATATAATCGTTATAGGATGCAATAAAGTCGGCTCTAATTTAGCCAAGGCTTTATCTGAAGAAGGCCATGATGTGGTAGTAATAGACAGTAATCCGGAAAATTTTGATCAATTGGGTTCCGGCTTCAATGGAATAACAATTTCCGGAGTACCCCTTGATGAAGATATTTTAAGGTCTGCAGGTATCGAAAGGGCAAATGTTCTGGCTGCAGTAACTCCTGATGATAATATGAACGTCGTGGTCTCCCAAATTGCCAGGGATATTTTCAATGTACCAAGGGCCATCACGAGAGTTTATGACCCGGAAAGAAGCCTTGTTTTCCAGCAGATGGGATTTACCACAATTTGTCCGACAAACTTGGTGGTAGCCCAGGTTAAAAATATAATCAGTCAAAGCAGCAGCTCAATATGGCAATCTTTTGGAAATAAGGATGTAAGCCTTAGATATACCGCTCCAGATAAAAAGTTCATAGGAAAGTTCATTAAAAGCATTGTACCAAACTATAATTCATTTATATTCGGTGTTATTAAAGGCAATGAATTTATATTTGCCACACCTAATCTAAAAGTGGACGATGGAGATACCATGGTGGTGGCGGAATATCTATAGGCAGGAAGGTGAGAGAAATATGTATATAGTCATTGTAGGAGGAGGTAAGGTGGGGTATCATCTTGCTAAAACCTTATGCACCACCAAACACAGGATAATAATGATTGAAGACAATAAAGAGTTATGCATGAAAATAGTAAATGACTTAAATCCGCTTGGGATCTCAGTTATTAACGGCGACGGTACCGATATAAACTTTCTTATAGATGCAGATATAGAAAGGGCAGACGCATTAATCGCTGTGACCGGGCGGGACCAGGATAATCTTATAGCCTGCCAGCTGGCTAAACAGAGGTTCGGTATCAAAAAGACCATTGCAAGGGTGAACAACCCTAAAAACATAAATATTTTTGAGCAGTTTGGAGTGGACTCTGCAGTCAGCAGTACCAGGCATATCGCGGATATCATAGAAAGGGAAGTGGATATTTCCGGAATAAGGACTTTAATTACTGTAAAGAACAGTAAGATATCAATAAATGAAATTAAGATACCTTCTGACTTTCATGCCGTTGACAGGCAGTTAAAAGACTTGCATCTTCCTGAAAACAGTATACTAATTTCTGTAATAAGGGAAGAAAAGGTCATTATACCTAATGGGTTTACAGAAATAAAGCCAGGTGATCTTGTAATAGCTATTTCTAAAAACGGAAATATGAAGGAGCTTGAAGATTATCTTTTAAGCAGTAAATGAGGTGACTATCATGTATAAAAAAACAAAAGACAGCGTTTTGGGAATTATCTCTGAAGTTTTGTATGTGTTTGCTCTCATTGCACTAAGCATAATTGCTGCTTTATTAGTGGACATCGGAGGTTTTTAAATTGACCAGGAACAAGCTTATTGACTTCGAGATTATTGGATATTTTGTCGGTAAAATTACTTTAGGCATAGGGCTTATACAGGTAGTTCCTCTTGTTACAGCATTGGCTTACGGAGAGTGGGACATATTTTTGAACTTTGTAATAGGCAGTTCCTCCTCTTTAATATGCGGTAACGTACTTGTCATGCTTTGCAAGTCGGCAAAGGGTAAAAAGCTGGGCTGGGGTCATGGTATGGCAGTTGCAGCCCTTTCCTGGCTTTTGGGCATGATGCTCTGTGCCATACCCTATTATCTCTGCGGAAACTATTTATCGTTTTTAGATGCATGCTTTGATGTAATGAGCGGCTTCACCACAACAGGGCTGGTTCTTATACAGGACCTTGACCATGTTTCCAATGGAGTCAATATGTGGAGGCATATTTTAACCTATGTAGGCGGACAGGGGATGGTGGTATTAGCCCTTACTTTTCTTGTAAACGGCACCAACGGCGCCTATAAAATGTATGTCGGGGAAGCCAAAGATGAACAAATTCTCCCAAACGTCATAAGCACTGCCAGGGTAATATGGTATATCAGCATCGTTTATCTCATAGTTGGCTCTTTAGCATTATGGATTAACGGTATGTTAATAGGTCTGAAGCCTGACAGGGCTTTGCTCCATGGCATGTGGGTATTCATGGCTGCCTGGAGTACCGGAGGGTTTGCTCCCCAGTCACAAAACATAATGTATTACCACAGCCTTTCATATGAGCTGCTAACAGTAGCCCTTTTTGTAATAGGATCCTTCAACTTTGCCCTTCATTATGCGGTATGGACCAGAAAGAAGGCGGAAATCCGGAAAAATATAGAAATAATTTCCATGACCATTACGGTAATCATAACTACAATACTCGTTATGCTAGGGCTTATGAAGCTTAATACTTATCCGGATTTTATATCTATGTGCAGGATGGGCATTTATCAGCTCATCTCCGGCCATACTACCACAGGTTTTATGACCCTTTATGCAAAGCAATTTTATAATGAATGGGGAGATATTGCACTTCTCGCAATGATAATCGCAATGCTTATCGGCGGAAGCGCATGCTCTACAGCAGGAGGTTTTAAAGGCCTGAGAATAGGTATAATTTTTAAAACATTTATGCAGGATGTAAAGCGCATGATAATTCCCGAATCTATGGTGCAGATTGAAAAATTCCATCATATAAGGGATATTACCCTGGAAGACCGGCATACACGCAGTGCAATGTTAATAGTCATACTTTATGTGATAACATTCACTATAGGCACAACAGCCGGGGTGCTGAGCGGCTACCCGTTTTTAAGCTCAGCTTTTGAATCTGCATCTGTGACAGGAAACGTGGGGCTTAGCATTGGTATCACCCAAGCTTCTATGCCGGATATGCTGAAGGCGGTATATATAGCAATAATGTGGGTAGCAAGGCTTGAATTTATGTCTGTATTAGCCCTGGCTGCATTTATTATCAGTGAGGTGAAGGTGAAATGGGCAAAATAAAATATACCCTTATGACAGTCCTGTTTTATGTATTATTAACAAATTCGGCATATGCAGAAGGTATAAGCAGCAATGATCTTATAGACAAAGCCAAGGAATATGACGGCAAAGAGGTTATCTATACCGGCGAAGTCATAGGGGACGTAATGAAAAGAGGCGATTATGCCTGGATTAATGTTTTTGACGGGAATAATTCCATAGGGTTGTGGATCCCTTATTCAGATGGCCAAAAAATCAGTATTGCAGGTTCATATAGCCATAAGGGTGATATTGTCAGAGCCCGAGGAATCTTTAACAGAGCCTGCAGCCAGCATGGAGGAGAGCCGGATATTCACATCGAAAGACTTGAAATACTTGAAAAGGGATATAAAAACGCTAGAGTTATAAATACTTCAAAAAAATATATTGCCTCAGCACTTCTTGTAATGTCATTGGGGCTTACAATATTTATTTATAAAAGGCATTTATGATTTATGAAAAGAGGTATCGGCATGCCTAAAAAAATACTCATCGTAGAAGATTCGAGAAATATAACCGTGATAACAAAAATGTACCTTGAAAATCACGGATTTGAAGTTACAACGGTAAGTGATGGCGTAAGTGCAATAGATACTGTATTTAATTCCCATCCGGACCTGGTCCTTCTCGATGTACTTATACCAAGGATGAACGGTTACCTTGTGGCTGAAGCATTAAAGCTTGATACGGCTACAAAGCATATACCCGTAATTGTGATGAGTGCCAAGGCCCAGTCGGATGACATAAAAAAAGCTCTAGAGCTTGGTGTGGAGGATTATTTAATAAAACCTTTCACACCTGAAGAATTATTGGATAAGATCAGACATTCTCTTGTGGAGGGATAACATGAATAATAGCCTACTGGTTATTGATGATGAAAAAAATATAAGAATTATGCTTGCAAAATGCCTGGAATCGGAAGGATATAAGGTAGATTGGACAGAAGACGGCATCAAAGGGCTGGAATTATTTGGTGCAAATAAATATGATGTAGTTCTGCTTGACATGAAGATGCCGGGGTTAAGCGGTATTGAAGTATTGAAAAAACTAAAGGAAATAGATAAGGACATATCTGTTATAATGATGACGGCTTACGGTACCATTGAGTCTGCCGTAGAAGCAATGAAACTCGGTGCTGTCGATTATATTAAAAAACCCTTTGCACCCGATATCATAAGATCTGAAGTCAAGATTGTACTTGACAGAATAAACCTGAACCCTGCTGATACGAAAGATTTCCTCTCCAGCCTTCAGTATGCTAAAAAATGTATGGTATCCAAAGACTATATAAATGGGAAAAAATATCTTATGAAGTCACTATCCTTTGATACAAACAGCCCTGAAGTATATAACCTTTTAGGCGTGCTGGAAGAATACAATAACGAACTTCATGATGCACAGAAATACTACCGTATGGCCCTTTGTATCGACTACACCTATGAACCTGCAAACAAAAATCTTCAAAGGACAGCACAGTTTATATATACTTCAGAAGGTATAGAACTAGGCTATAAAAATAACCCTATTACCGATGATCCAGATAACGCTAACAAATAGTAATGACAATTAACCCGGGCCCACATAGGGTACCGGGCTAATTATTATCTGACAGAGCATTTCCCTTTAAATAGGCCATTATATCGATGAACATCTTTAATATAATTTGTAAAAAAATAAAATCATGTTTGTAAAAAACTAGTTTTATTTTTATATAAAATTCACAATATAAACCTATAATCCTATTAGTATGGGGAGAACTTCAGATGTGTTTTATGAAATGGAAAACAGTATTAAATAAACTTTACAAAAATTTTATGGCCGATGAAATAACTGCATTAAGTGCCCAAGTGGCATATTATCTTATATTATCCTTTTTTCCTTTCCTCATTTTCACGGTTACCCTAATAAGCTATACAAACCTGGTGGATATGGAGAAGCTGTCTATTTTATCCGAATTTATTCCCGGCAATGTATATGGACTCATTGTGGATTTGATAAACAATATAATGGAAACCAGAAATAGGGCTTTTATATCTTTAGGCATAATAGGCACAATTTGGAGTGCCTCCACAGGAGTTCTTTCATTTATGTACGGAATGAACAGAGCTTATAGGCGCAAAGAAACCCGGCCATTCTTAATGGTCCGGGCTCTGTCAATCTTGTTTACTCTGGCATTATCTTTAATATTAATATTATCTATTATACTTGTGGTCTTCGGAGAAGTGCTGGGAAGGCATATTTTAAATTTTTTATCTATTCCCCAAAGCTTTAATATAATTTGGGATATATTGCGTTACATCATGGCACTATTAACTTTACTTCTGGTCTTTATATTTTTTTATCTATACATTCCAAACTGCAAACTCACAATAAAAGGGGTATTGCCGGGCTCTGTCCTTGCAACCGCAGGCTGGGTCATTCTCTCCGCAGCCTTTGAGTTATATGTAAATTATTTCAGCAATTTCTCCAGAACCTACGGCAGCATCGGCACTGCCGTCGCCCTTTTAATCTGGCTTTACTGGAACAGCATCATCATCTTCATAGGCAGCGAACTCAACGCCATACTCTACAACCCCGACTGCCGAAACTAGTCATAGCCTCTGATAGCAAAGAGCTTTCCGGCCGCAATGTTCTCCTGACTTTTTGCTAGTAAACACCTCTAATATTTAATTCTTTCACCCATAATTTAATTGATTGTATTTTAACCTTGATAATAAGCCTAATCCTACATTCAAGAGGAATGCGGGTATTTAACGGTACTGTAGATAAATAGTGTACCGCCGACCAGGAATAATAGCATGACGCTTAAAACACCATAGCGGGAGTGGCCGGTTATCTGGCTGAAAAAAGCGTATAGGGCGGGACCCATTATGGCTGCAAATTTACCGAATATATCATAGAAACCGAAAAATTCGTTTGCTTTTTCCTTTGGTATCATTTTACTGAAGTATGATCGGGATAATGCCTGGATTCCACCTTGAGAAGTAGCTACAAGCATTGCTAATATCCAGAACTCAACTACAGTTTTCATCCTGTAAGCCACGATACAGATTATAATATAAGTTATAATGCCTGTCAGAATCATCTTGCTGTTTCCCACTCTTTCTGCCAGCTTTCCGTAAATAATGGCGCATGGGAAAGCTACTATCTGAGTAGCAAGAAGGGCTATAAGCAGTGTATTGCTGTCAATTCCTACGCTGTCTCCATAGACAGACGCCATGTGGATTATGGTATTTACCCCGTCAATATAGAAAAAGTATGCAAGAAGGAAAAGAAAAATATGCTTGTATCGGCGTATGTTTTTAAAGGTATCAAAAATCCTCCTGAAGCTGTTTATAACTATATGTTTTTCTTCTTCAACATAGTAGGACTGTTTTACATCCTTAAGGATGGGTATGGAAAAGAGTATCCACCAAACTACCGTTATAATAAAGGAAAATCTGGTGGCGACGGAAGTTGGAATCCCTATTTTAGGCCCGAACATAATAAGAGCTATGGAAGCGACAAAAGGAATGGTGCTGCCGCCTATATATCCCAATGCAAATCCGTAGGTAGATACAAGGTCCATACGGTCTTCGGCGGTCACATCCACTATAAAGGCATCATAAAAAAGATTGGCTCCTGTAAAACCTACAACACTGACCATATAAAGCACCAGCAAATAAACCCAGTGTTCTTTTAAAGCAAGGAATCCGGTGGATAACACGCCAACTCCTAAAAATACTTTAAACATTTTCATTTTCATATTTTTATAATCCCCTATGGTTCCCAAAACAGGAGCCATCAAGGCAATTATAAGGGTGGCGGCTGATGTGGCATATCCCCAGTAGGAATCTGCCATATTGGCACTTACGCCCGCATTTCTAGCTATGCTTTTAAAAAATATGGGCAAAACGGATGCCGTAACGATAGCGGAATATGCCGAGTTTGCCCAATCATACATTATCCAGCTTTTTTCCTGACGGGTAAATTTACCGAACATAGTATATTCCTCGTTTCTTTTATAATATCTATAAACAATAATAACATTTATTTACATTGAAGTATTAAGGATTTATTAATTACAGGTAAATTATTCACAGGAAATCTGATGGAAACTTTTTCAATTTATAAATTTTTATTCGTATTATTGTTTCTGTTTATCCATTCGGGCTTTAACAAGCCATACATATAAAGGTCATGCCTTTTTCCGTCCCGCAAGACAAAATCCCTCAAGGCACCTTCCATTATAAAGCCGGCGCCTTCATACAACCTTATGGCAGGCTCATTGTAAGCCAATACATTTAACTGTATTCTATAAAAATTAAACTCATTAAAGCCGAAATCCAGCATAAGTCTTATGGCTTCCCGGCCTATTCCTTTTCCTTTATAATTATCGTCGCCAATACCGATAAAAATGGTAGCAACACCGCTGCTCCAGATTATATCATCAAAGCCTGCTATGCCTACTATCTTTCCGTCATCATTAGACCTTACCGCAAATAAATATTTATCGTTGTTTTCAAAACCCTCTATAAGTTCTTTTACCGTATTGCGCGACATGGGAAGAGCAGGAAGATAGTCATAATATCTTAAGAATTCCACATTATTAAACCAGCCTTCTACAATGTCAAGCTCAAACTCCTTGATGGCCGTCAGCTTCACTCTTTTTCCTGCAAGTAAGTTTCTCATGGTACGCCTCCTACTGTAAATCTACAATATATTTCTTTTCCAGCCGTACAGGATGATAGGAACTTTTGACTTTTCTCAAGCCTTCTATTCCTAGGTCTTCCTCCCTGTTTAAAAATTCTACCTCAGAAAAATTTCTTTCGGCAAATTCTTTGTTAATAAAGGCATAAATGCCCTTATACTCCGGATCTCCCTTTTCAACATGGATTATGGCCATTTTTTCGTTGACTTTTTCACCTATTGTAAAGCCGGCCATTTTTCCTTCCACATAAACCGCCATTCCCAACAGATTTAATTCTTCCATATTGTTCAGTACATCTTTTACGCCATAGAGTTCAAATTTAAGCTGCTCGCTCTTTTCTTCCTTGCTTTCATACCAGGCTAGTGAAAAATCCATACAGTCCTGTATTACTTCCCTGGATTTTATTTCTTTTATAACATAATCATAATTATTTACAAACTGGTTATAGTGATTTTTTTTGCCATGATATTTGTTTCCCGTCAATTCTATTAAGTCCTTGCTGTTATATATATAATCAAAATTGTCCGTATCCTCGACAAATTTGATTTTTTCTCCCATAGTTTGATTAATGTCATGGAGGAAAGGGAGTTCAACATCTCTGAATAAATTTATAAATCCGCCGCATTCTTTTTCCAATCTATCCAGTTTCAGTATGATATCCTCTAGATTATTCAAATCATATCCTATGGGCTGCATGAAATATGATCCCATATTGTTTATGGATTTTTTGATAATCAATATATCATTACATACCGCATACTCAACATTGCACATTTTTCTCCAAAGGTATAATGTAGCAAATGAATATTCGTAGGTATTGAAATAATATTCCCCCATATATTTCATAAATAATTCCCGGTCTTCAAGCCCTAAAGGCTTAAACTTCATCATCAATATCCTCCTTAGTTACACTATATACAATATTTTATGAAAAATTATCAATCCTTGATACATAGGCTTAGATTGCGACTTATCCTAGCGCACGTCAAAGTTAAAAGCACGGGATTACCGTACTTTCAAGCCTTATAAGTCAATTATAACTATAGGTTATTCCACATCTTCAAACACTTCAACCGGAGGCATTTCAAGAATTATTGGGTTCTCCACCAGCTTTTTAAATAATTTAAAGGCATTTGCATAATAATAACCATCAACTATTCTTTCGTCTCCTACAGCTTTAAAATTGATATATTTCTTCTCCGTAGTATTGCTTTCCCTGTCAGTAACCCTTTCTTTTCCCTTTATTCCAAAAGCTATAAATGTAGAGGTGGTGCCGAATTCATATATGTGATGATAAATGGGCTGTATGCCAAGAGACCCTAAGTCAGTTACAAAAGCACTTGTATGAAAAGGACTCACTTCATTTATTATTTTCGGCATAAGTCCAAAATAATCAAGAGTTTGTAAAAACCAAACCAAGAATTTCACTATAAAACCCGGACAAAGCATGAAAATCCTTGCTGTTTTATCAGTATCGTTCTTAGAATCTTCCTTCTTGTTCTTTTCTATGGCATCATTCATTTTTTCAACCACGTCAAACAATGTATCATCCGGCTCAAATTTGAATTTTATAGTGGTTTCAGGGCTGTCTACGCTCATTTTTCTTTTTACTGCCAGTGAAATAAGTATTTCATTTCTTGCATAAATTTTTTGACCGGCAACAAAACGATTAACACCCGGCTTTTGCGAAATTAACCTCACCATGGCTGCAATGATAACATGGAGATACCCTATATTCTTTACGCCCTGGCTTCTTTTTTGCTTCAGGTAGCTTTCGGTTTCCGTAACATCAAACTTATCATGAAAATATACCTGAGAATCCACCCTTGTCTTCATTATATAGGGCATTATTTTATAAAAGGGATCCAGACTCCTCAATAACCTTCCATCATATCTGTCACCGAAACGCCTTTTATACTTTCCCATACGGCTTTCCTCTCCCTTAGAATGCTGTTTACTATAAGTATATTCGCGCTGTTTCTCCTTATTTATATGTTAGAAAATTACCCTTCTTAATTCAAATATCATTGAATCTGTTTACAGATTCAATGATATTTGAATTATAGCAAAATACATATTGATTGGCAAACCCTGTAATAAGGCAAAATTCACTAAAAAAATGAATTATATTAATGTAATAAAAATCATGGGAGTTTGACAAAGTCTATGAATAAAGCTATCATGTTAAAAGATTAAGTTTTAGGAGGGAAAGCTATTATTAATTATAAGATGGTCATTGATAAAAAAAGAGCTTTGTTTGTTTTCATATTAGTTGCGGCTCTCATAACAGCTTCGATAATCACCTATATATGCTTAAACAGAAAAACAATTACTGTGTACATAGGCAAAGAGCAATTTGAGATAACAACATATGAAGATACTGTAGATAAAGCTTTAAAAGACAATGACATACCTTATGGATTAAAGGACAAGATACAGCCTTTGCCGGATGCAAAAGTAAAGGATAAGGATGTAATAAACATTAAAAAAGCCGTGAATATAAAAGTATTGTACGGCGGAAAAGAAATTGAAGTACAAACTGCAGAAGACAGTATTTTAAATATGCTTCAGGCTGAAAAAATAGAAATTGACGAGGATGATAAGGTCCTGCCTTCAAAGGATATCCAAATTGCCGAAGGCCTGATAGTTACGGTAATAAAGGTAGATATTGAAACTCTTGATGAAATTGTGCCCATTAAATATAAAGAAACTATAGAGTATAACAGCAGGATTAATAACACTGAAAGAAAGGTAAAGCGAGAAGGAAAAAACGGAACTAAAAAGGTAACTACCAAAATAACATATGAAGACGGCACAGAGGTATCCCGGGAGGTTGTAAGTGAAGAAATTCTTGAACCTGCAGTTGATAAAATCATCGTAGCAGGCACTTATCCTTATATGCCGGTATCCAGAGGCGGTGAGGCTATGACCTATTCAAAAGTCTTTAAGGCAAAGGCGACGGCTTACTGGGCTATCAGAGGCGTCGGGAAAACTTATACAGCATCGGGAAGAAAAGCCGTAAGAGACCCGGAAGGCTACAGCACCATAGCCGTTGATCCTACTCTCATTCCTTATGGAACAAAGCTTTTTGTTGAAGGTTACGGTTTTGCCATAGCCGCTGACACAGGTTCAGCCATAAAAGGGGAATTTGTAGATGTATATTTTAATACGCTGCAGGAAGCTCGAAAATGGGGATTAAAATATGTAAATGTATATATATTAAAGTAGGACAACTAGAGTTGTCCTACTTTTTATATAAAATAGGTAAGTTCTCTTTTCTATTTTTTTATAAACAAGGATTGCAAAGGACGGGGCATCCTTGCCGTAAAGTGGGGGTGCTCAGTAAAAATACCTTGGCATTTTTACGGCGAAGGGGCACATATGTCACCTTCGATAAGTTGCGCAGCAACTTTTTTTTATATGGCCAAGGCAGCAATTGCCGCACCTGTCAAAGTTGCATCTTCACCCTTTATAAATTCACAATATATACCCATTTCATCATTCATAAATTGCTTCACATAATAATTCAGTTTATCCTTAAACAGCTTGGACTTGTAAAGCAAAGAGCCCTCTGCCGCAATACACACAGGGCTGCAAGGATTTTTGCCCTTTCCTGTTTTTAAAATTATGGAGGATAAATGTATGGCTGTAAGCTTTGCCGCTCTTTCCATCATGGAATCAATAATATGATATATTATAATTTTATCCTCATAATTGCCGTAGCAAGCCAGTCTATTATCGCCATAAGGATAATACAAAAATTCATTCATCTCCTGGGTAGTAACTTCCTTTAATTTAACAGAGCTTTGGCTGAATTCCTTTGAAAATAACCCTTCATTTATTCCTTTTTTTATTACTGAGGATATAAGTCCTCCTATGTATCTACCCGATATCATCTTCTCATGTAGGTATTCACCTGGATTTGCTGTGTCTCTGTCGAACTCATCATCTATAATTCCCCTTTTGTTTTTATCATAGCCTCCGGATTCTATATTTATAATCATTGACCCAATTACCGGTATTTGATTCTCAAGCTTTTTTATATTTATGTTTTCTTCAATATAACAGGTGTTGGTGCCGGTGCCTAATATAAAACCTATAAATGAGTCAAACTGCCTGTCAAGGCATGAAGCTTTGCCTCCTAGAAGGGTAGCTGCAGTATCATTTAACAAAACTATATCCTTATAATCAGTAAAGCCCTGATTTTTCATGGTTTTTAAAAGATTTTCCCCTATGACTTCACCCTCTAAGCCCTTTACCTTAACTTCCTTGGTAAATTGTATAAGCCTTCCGTCTCCATTAGGAAGTATTTCTGATGGATACGAAAAGCAAAAACCAATTTTTTTACTTTTGTTCAGCAAAGGGCCGATGTATCCAATTATTGTTCCAAAAAATTCTTCTTTGGAAACCTGGCCTTTTGCTCCCGGCATTGGAAAGAGGCTGTAATTCTCAATAACCGGTTTCTTATCTTTGTCAAAATGAACAACTGCAGAACGGAAGTTGGTTCCTCCGGCATCTAATACAATAACCGGCTCTTCCAATAAAATTTCCTTATGGGCAGATAAATAGGAAGGCAGCATTTTAAGGCTGCTTAATTCTCCCTCTAAGCCTTGTTCCATCTCCCGCATGAAGGTGCTGCAGCTAAAATTCATATCAATGCTTTCATGTCCCATTGAATATTTCTTTAAAAACTGTGATACAATTTCCCGGTGCTTTTTCATTTAATCACCCATTTTATTATAATTCTTCTATAATTATAATATCACAAAGCAGGTGCATATTATTTTTTATTCAAAGCCTTCATATTTTTGTATCAATTATATACCTTGCTACGTAATACTGTAATAAGAGCAATTATTAAAGGAGGAAACATTTTTGCAGGATTTACAGTGGGAATACTGCTATGCTGACATAGGCAGCTCTGCCGACACCAGCTGGACTTGCAGAATAACTTATTTCAGTCCCTTAGGGGTTACATTCAAAGAGCTTCCTGCATTGAAAAAGGGAAAAGCCGATAGCTACAATCCCTATTATAAAATCATAGGAGTCCTAGGTTTGCACGGGTGGGAAGCCACATCCCTTTCCACCTCTCAGCCTAAGAACTTATCGGCTTCGGGCTATTTCAAGAGATTAATCTCTCCCGGAAGAAGAATTGATGACCTCCAGATAATGCTGTAAAAGGAAGGGACTGTTGCGTTTTTAAACACTGCATCCGCTATGCTCTTTATGTTGTTTAAACGCAACAGTCCCTTTGTTATGGCTTATCTTTTGCTCCGGCGATTTTATCTGCCAGCTCATTAAGATAAATCCATCTTTCCATTTTTTCTTCCAGCTCTTTTTCAGCTCCAGCTTTTTGTTCCAAAAGCTTTTGAAGCTCTGTATAATCGCTGGATGCCTGTTCTATCAGCAAATCGATTTCCTGTATTTTTTCTTCCAGGGATTTTAGTTCATCATCTATAACTTCATATTCTCTCTGTTCCTTGAAGGTAAATTTCAAAGGCTTATCCTTTGCCCTCTCCGGTCTTGACTTTTCATTTATGGTTTTATCCCTGTCCGGTTTATTTTCCTTATTATCCTTATCATCCAGCCTATAATCAGAATAATTTCCCGTATACTGGATTATTTGTCCGTCACCTTCAAAAACGAATATTTTCTCAGCCATCCTGTCTAAGAAATATCTGTCATGGGATACTGCAATGACAGCCCCCTTAAAGCTGTCAAGGTAATCCTCAAGAATGGTCAGAGTTTCAATATCCAAATCATTAGTAGGTTCATCAAGAAGCAGCGCATTTGGAGCCTGAGTCAGAATCCTTAAAAGATACAACCTTCTTTTTTCTCCCCCTGATAGCTTGGAAATTGGAGTGTAATGCATTGACGGTGGAAAGAGAAATCGCTCCAGCATCTGGGAGGCATTAATTTTTTCTCTATCTGCCGTTGTTATGATTTCCGCCCCTTCTCTTATATATTCAATTACTCTCAAAGTATAGTCCATTTCAACGTTTTCCTGTGAGAATATCCCGATTCTTACAGTCTCTCCTATTTCCACATTCCCATTATCAGGTAATATGGTACCGTTTAATATATTTAAAAGGGTAGTCTTTCCCATTCCGTTTGAGCCTATGATTCCTATCCTGTCTTCCCTTAAAAGGGTGTAGGTGAAGTTTTTTATAATTAAATTATCCCCGAAGGATTTGCTGATGTTTTGAAGCTCAATTACCTTTCTCCCTAAGCGGCTTCCTGCCACGGATATATCCAACTTGTCATTATTAAGTTCAACATTTTGCCCGCTTAATTCCTCAAAACGCTGTATCCTTGCCTTTTGCTTTGTAGTCCTGGCTTTAGCACCCCTTCTTATCCATTGAAGCTCTTTCCTTAAAATAGACTGTCTCTTTTTTTCGTTGGCTGCTTCAATAGCCTCTCTCTCAAGCTTTTGCTCAATAAAACTCCCATAATTGCCTTCATAGGTATATATATTGCCTCTGTCTATTTCAATTATTTTATTAACCACGCGATCTAAAAAATACCTGTCATGGGTGACCATCAAAAGGGCACCCTTTCTCCTGTTTATATATTGCTCCAGCCACTCTATGGTTTCGTTGTCAAGGTGATTGGTGGGCTCATCCAATACAAGCAACTGAGACGGATTTAATAAAGCTTCAGCAAGGGCAACTCTTTTTTTCTGTCCTCCGGATAGGATGCCTAGCTTTGCGTTGAAATCATAAATACCTAGCTTTGTTAAAACAGTCTTGGCTTCACTTTCAATAGTCCATGTGTCATGGCTATCAGAATTTCCTTTTAGAACCTGTTCCAAGACATTTGAATCGTAATCAAACTCAGGGTTTTGAGGCAGGTATTCTATATTGACTGCATTAGCCTTTACTATCCTTCCGCTGTCAGGTACCTCTACACCTGCTATTATTTTCAGAAATGTAGTCTTCCCTGTACCATTTATTCCTATTACCCCTATTTTATCTCCTTCATTTATACCCAAGCTTACATTATTCAAAAGAATCCTATCTATATAGCTTTTTGAAATACTTTCCGCACTCAGCAAATTCATGGACTTTCCTCACTTTTTTCTTATAAATAATAAGAAATCCAAAACCATATAGCCTGGATTTCTTTAAATTATAACATATATTAATTTTTAAGGAAAATCAACTTACTTATACAAATATATTTTAAACACCTAACCCGTTCATTAATTGTATTATTGCAGATACTAAAAGAACTATGAGCATACTTTGAAAATTGCAACGTATACACGCGTAAAAAGGCCCTGCCAATTGACAGAGCTTTTTCATCTGATTTTAATTTTGATTCAACCTACCGTTCAATAATAAATAGAAAGCAGCACTCTTAAATAAGCGTATATCGCCTGCATTACCGCAGATTATACTTTTGTAAATTGCCCTCCTTCCTTTTTATTTTATACTTATGTCAGTATATTTTACGTCTTCCTTATACCTTGGATAAGCACATGTATTTCCGTCATTACATGGTACCACCGGCAAAGGATTATACTGATTAAAACATCGACGTAACTTAAAGCAGATGTGTATTTTCCACTACAGGGATAATAATGCTCATCGAGGTGTTTTGAAATGGACTTTAAAACTAAAGGTAACTTTACGCACATTCTACATCATGGGGAAGTTATTAATTTGCTTTTTATTCTTTTTTTCGGGATAAAACCTAATCCACCTCATATCCGAACAAAAATACCCGGGCTCAAGAGACGTAAGTATAGCTTGCCCCTTAGGCCTGGGTATTCATCCAAACCTTCGGCAACTGGCTGGCATAGTGTAAAACACTTTAGCCCCTATAGCTTTGCGTCATTAGCTTTCACTAATTATGCCTTTATCGAGTTTTATATCAAGTATTTAAAAATATTATATACCCATAAAAAGGGAAATGCAATATCAAATATACAATATTTTGATATATTCTTTATTTTAATTCAAATTTCGATAAAATTCTGAATGATTGTGAGGATATTTTCGTCGAAATTAAGAAGAAACTGAAAGCACAGATACAACATTAAGATATTATAGGCAAATTGACAGTAAAAATGGTTCCATACCCTACCTTGCTTTCTACACTGATGCTCCCATGATGCTGTTGTATAATTTCATTTGCTATTGAAAGCCCCAAGCCTGTTGATTGGTGTTTTCCGCTTCCGCTTATGCGATAATACCGGTCGAATATTTTATCTATATCCTGAGGTGCTATACCAATACCTGTATCTTCAAAGGATATTACAGCAAAATTTTTTTGCTTTCTTGAAGTAATGTATATATGACCGCTGGCTTTTGTATAATATATGGCATTGAGAAGAAGATTCTGAAATGCCTGCTTAAGACGATATTCATCTCCCCAGGTAATGTAATCGCATTTTAATTCTGTCTTGATGCAAATCCCTTTACTTTCTCCTTCCAGGCTGCAGGCACTTATAATATTCTTAAGCAGGTCTGTTAGAGGAACCTTCTCTGTCTCAAGAATTACCTGCTTATCTTCAAGTTTGGCCATTAAAAATAAATCTTCAACCAGATGTTTTGTGAAATCCAGCCTTTCACTTATTATAGGCAGCTCCTCATTAAGAAGTTCAGGCCGGTTTGCAATTTTTTGAGTGCTTCCCTGTATAACAAACAAGGGAGTGCGCAGATCATGAAAAATATTCATCATAAAATTATGCCGCCGTTTATGCTGCTCTTCTAAAGCTTTAGTACCTTCCAAAACCTTTTTATCCAAATTGTGATTTATTTGTTCTAATTCTTTTGCAAGAACTTCAGCTTCAGTAAATTTTTCTGCAAAAAGCCTATTAATTAATAACATGCAGCAAAAAGCAAAAGGGAGGTTAAAAAGCTTTGAATACTGCATGGACCTCAATAGAAAACTTACATCTATCCTTATAAGGTAAGGCAGGGCCATTACCATACGCATTCCCTGGCTTATGGCATGTCCGGACAGTACTAACCATGCTCCCTTCCGCTTGTTTGCACAGGCATATATGAGAGCTCCTATAGAGAATATAAATAAACTGTAATTGCAAATTTCACTGTGCAATATGGGAAAGATAGTTTCCAAAACAGACCATACCACCAAAACACCGACTACCCCCCATTTGCTGAGAAGTATATTAAAATACCTTGGAAGATTGATGTCAAACATTTTAAAGCATATGACAATATTCAGTATAGTGCACCAGTTATAAGCGTAATATCGTATTAATTTAAAACCTGAACCGATAAATAAGGGAAGAGCGCTCCATAAAGTAAGTGCACCTGCATAAATCGCAAACCATAACAAATACTTTTCGGTTTTTTTCAGCCGATAAAGAGAGATTCCATATATAGACATCAAGAACGTTATCCCCAGATTGAATGCAAATACCATATCATAGGCTGATAATGCGGCTGAAGCACCTGATGTGGTTGTTAAGTATACCGGCGTATGTCGGGGATTAATATTGGTATTAAAGACCACTCTTACTTTGTTATCTTTAAACCAATCCGGATTTATCAACACTCTTGAAAAAGATGAGGATACCTTATTAAGAATGGTTCCGTTTATCGAGATGTCTGATGGCAATTTAGCATAGATAAGCTCTAATTGCTGTTCTTCATTTTCCCTGACCAAATCAATGAAAAAAGTATGGTTATTTGAATCCCAGTGATAATCGGCAAGAGAATATATATTGTTTTCATTATCAGGATATGTCTCACCATGGTTCAAAACACCAAAAGCGTTATTTATTTTTATAAATATAATAAATGTCAGGCTGCATATAAGCAAAAACACCGCTATTGCTTTTAAATAATGTCTTTTCATATTTACTCCCTTTCTTTACTTATTTAATCATAACCATGTTTTTTTGGCCATGTCAAGGAACTATAAATGGTATTGCTAAAAATATAACAATTAAGTTAATATTATATTAGGAGGGAGAGAGATGACGAAAGTTCTTTTAATTGAAGATGACATACTGGTAGCAAAGGTAATTTTATATTATCTTGAGCAGGAAGAGACCTACGAAGTTGTGTGGGTTAAAACCGGAGGCGAAGCCTTCGCAAGTGCAAGGGATAAGTATGATATTATATTGCTGGATATTTTGCTTCCGGATGTAAACGGCGTAGATCTTTGTTCCAAACTAAAAGAGTGGCATGATTGTCCTATTATTTTTATTTCCTGTCTTGATAACAGCAATACGATAGTTCAAGCCTTAGAATGCGGAGGTGATGACTTTATAGTAAAGCCTTTTGATAATAAGGTCCTCGAAGCAAGAATCAAAGCAAACTTAAGAAGGGCAAGCAAGGTACCGCATAAGGCTAAGAATGTTTTAGAATGTATGGGTTTTAAACTGGATGCAAATCGGCATATCATTATTAAATCCCAGGAAGAGCTGAAATTATCTTCAACTGAGTTCAGAATTTTGTCTTTTTTGATGCAAAACCCTGAAAAATATTATACTCCCAAGGAATTATATTTTAAAGTATGGGGAGAAAAAAGCTGGGGCGATGCCCGGACTGTTATTGTCCATATACACAATATAAGAAATAAAATTGAAGAAGACCCTAATAACCCCAGATTCTTGAAAATGGAATGGGGCCAGGGATATTATTTTGATCCTCAAGGAAAACAAATTAATTAAATATTAATTTTAATAATTTAAATATTAAGATTTCTTAATCGCTTAAACTGCTCACTTACATTTTACCGGATTTTTATACAAAAAATCCGGTAATTATTTCTATACATCTATATTTTATATAAATAAGTGCAAAAGTCCTGATTAAATATTAATAAGTTTTTAATCATTAACCTGTTAAAAATATGCTAGTATTTATACAGCAAATTCCTATTCACTGATTTTGTTTGAAATTTTTTACAGCTTTTTAATTAATATTTTTGCAGTTATGAATATATTTTAGAAAGAGACTTAAAATCCTCACAATTTTCTTTATCAGCAGCTATAGATACAGGTTGTCCATTATCCTCAACTGCTGCACAAAATACTACTTTTATTTCACGTCTTTTAGCTTTATTTTTATAATGGTTACAGTATCTCTAAGTTTTTTAAGTCCTTCGGGCGCTCCGTGGTTTTGCTCGCTTATCTATCTTATGTGACTTAATTTCCAGCCATTTAGTTTCTCTGAGATTTTATATATTAAACTTTGCATACTTTATGAAATTATCTTTTGTCTATTAATTCCGGAAAAGTACACTATAGCTAAAAACAGTATAGCTTTACTAACATTGAAGCATCTATACAGCCAATAAGTTATCAGTGGCAAGATTGGCCGATACCTTTATCTACTTGGTATGAGGCTGATCTGTATAGATTTGATGATTATCTTTAGGGGGAGGTGGAAGTATAAAATTAATATTTGTTGTTATAGGCCTAATTCAAATATTTTAACGAGGAGGTAATTGTAATGATAGACTTAAAGGCATTAACAGCGTCGGTGGGAGAATTGGATGAAGAAAAGGTAATGGAGGTATTAAGAGGTTTCGTATCCACAAACCCTTCAGAAGAGGATGCACAGAAAGTTGTTGCAGCATGCCAGAGCGGTATGGCAATAGTTGGCGATCTTTATGAAAAAGGCGAATATTTCGTAGGAGACCTTATCTTCGCAGGGGAGCTTTTAACAAGCGCCATAAATACATTAAAGCCGGTACTTGGAACCGGCAGCAGTGCTAGCGTTGGTTCAATAGTCCTTGGAACCGTTGCAGGAGACCTGCACGATATAGGTAAGAACATATTCAAAAGTATGTCGGAAGCAGCAGGTTTTGTTGTCTATGATCTTGGCATAGACCAGCCTGCGGGAGCATTTGTAGAGAAGGTTAAGGAAATTAATCCTGTTGTAGTCGGGATGAGCGGTGTATTGACTCTTGCCCTTGAAGCCATGAAGGATACCGTAGATGCCCTTAAGGAAGCAGGTCTTCGGGACAGCGTAAAGATAATCATAGGAGGAAATCCTGTAACCAAGGAAGCCTGTGAGCAGATAGGCGCTGATGCATTCACAACCAATGCTGCAGAAGGAGTAAAAATATGCCAGGGATGGGTCAAGTAGAATTTTAAGGAGGTTTGAATATGAACGCACAAGAATTAAAACAATACCGCACCAAGCTTTTTACAGATGTATATTCAGGCATTATACCTGAAAGGTTCCCTGTAATAGACGGCATAAGCATTGACTATATTATACAATATGGCAATACTGATATAATGAAAGCTCAATATTCCTTCACCAAGGAATCAGTACTTAATATGTATGAAAAAATAATGGATATTTTAAGAGGCGACATGTTTCCTTCTGCTCATGCCAGGAATCCCGTCGCCTTGATGTTCCAGCAGTCAAGGACTATGACCATGGGTTCAAACGGGTTTATACAGCATCCTGAAACTTCAAACATGGAAGCTGATGAATATGACGAGTTTATAGAAAATCCATTTGATTTCCTGTGTGAAAAAGTCCTGCCCCGCCAAAACCCCGGATTTGATACAGACCCTATCACAAGAAGCCTTGCATTTGCAAAATATGTGCTTGCATCAATGGATTTTGGCAGGATTGTTGCTGAAGTCGGCAGGGAGTTATCAGAAAAATACGGTTTCTTTGCATCTCCTGCCGGTTCGGCTATAGGCCAGTCGGTTCCCTTCGACTTTTTAGCTGATATGAACCGCGGCTTCACAAAAATTCCCATGGATATTAAGAGGCAGCCCCAAAAGGTTGTTGATGCCTGCGAGGCACTGGTGCCCTATTTAGTGTGGAAAGGGATGAATCCTGTAACATCATTATTGGGAAATAACATGATTATGACCCACATGGCACCATTTCTGAGCACAAAGGACTTTGAGAAGTTCTATTGGCCAACCTTCCTTAAGATTTGCCACATATGTGCAGAAAGAGGCCAGGCAATGCAGATTTTCTGTGAAAGCGACTGGACCCGCTTTGTTGATCATATGCAGGACCTTCCGCAAGGAACACGGCTCTGGATGGAATACGGCGACCCGCAGAAATTTAAAGATAAACTCGGTAAGAAGATGGTCCTTGAGGGATTCTATCCATTGACACTCCTTAAGAATGGAACAAAGCAGCAGTGCATTGATAAGGCTAAAGAGCTTATAGATATACTTGCACCTGGTGGAAATTTCATATTTAGGTTTGACAAGAGTGCATTATCATTAAACGATTTGAATACTGAAAATTATATAGCTACCTTGGAATATGTACTTGAGAACTCCAAGTATGATAATGCCGGAGAACTTGTTACTACTGCCAAAACGGAAGACTCCATCGTTAAATACTCACACCTGTATCCTGAGTTCAAATCAAAATACATTGTATCATTTGATGAGTTTAAGAAGGTATACCCGCCGGTGGATGACAGAATTGAGCCGCTTATGCGGTCAGCTTATAACAAATATACAAATATGGTCCTTCCTTTTATGTAATTCAATAAGCTTAATAAATTTTAAAAAGACATGAGCTTGATTTAATTTGCTTAAATTCCTATCAGCGGATAAAAATAATTTGCTTGAACAAATGAGGAAATGGAGAGATGCACTTTTTAAGGAAGAGTGATTATTAGTTTAGTCCGTCAATATAAAAAGGGAGGAATTCAAGTGGCAGAATTAAAGATAAGCAGCCAAAATGATGAACAATCATCATGGTATGGCTGGATAGTAGCTGTATTATGCCTGTCGACCTTTGCGGTTTCATTTGCAGCACGTCAGTTATGGTCCGCATCCATAGCCAGTGCATCTCCTGAGTTGGGAATTTCCATGGCTCAGGCCGGCGGACTTGTATCGGCATTTTACGTAGGGAATGTTTCCGGAGGTTTTTTTGCGGGAGTTTTTATTGATAACTTCGGGCCAAGAAAGTGCTTGTCTATATCGGGAATAATAATTGCAATCTGCATGTTTTTAGTATCATTAACACATTCTTATACAGTGATTTTCTTGTTAATGGTTTTGGCAGGCCTTGCCAGTTCACCAGTATATTCGGGTACCGTAAAGATGAATTTAGGGTGGTTTACAGATAAAGTGCGGGGGACAGCTATGGGGTTCATCATGACAGGACCTGCTGTGGGCGGGCTCATAGTTAATGCGTTTTACGCCCCTTTTATTAAAAATCATGGCTGGAGGAATGCATATGTATTGGCCGCAGCAGCTTGCCTGGTTGTTGGGGTTATAGTCTTCTTTATGGCAAAAGAAAAAGGAATTGCTCTTGCTAACAAGACAGGCAAGAAAAAAACCTCCGAGGAAAGGGCTGTAAATATGAAGGGTACCTTAAAAGTGCTCTTTTCCGGTCAA
The DNA here is from genome assembly GCF_001317355.1 of Oxobacter pfennigii. Taxonomy (NCBI): domain Bacteria; kingdom Bacillati; phylum Bacillota; class Clostridia; order Eubacteriales; family Clostridiaceae; genus Oxobacter; species Oxobacter pfennigii. The sequence continues at coordinate 33,296 of NZ_LKET01000035.1, read as the reverse complement.
TTCTTTCTTGGGACAATTGTTCAGTTCCTGGGCATTAATGCAGGTACAGGATATACTACATGGGCTATAGTATATTTTATGAAAGTCAGAAATTTTTCATTGACGCAAGCGGGAGGAATCCTTGCTGCTGCAGGCGTAGTGACAATATTTTCAACCACATTGTGCGGTATGCTTTCTGATTTATTGAAATCACGCCGGAATCTTGCAATGGTAGGCTATACTATTCAGGCTGTATGCATCGTAGTTCTTGCCATTGCTCCCGATGTCAGGCTGCTTTGGGCAACTGTGCTCGTACGGGGATTAACAGGCGGACTGGGCGGTAATTCCAACAATGTCATGCAGGCTGAAAGAGCAAAGGGGCCTTATGTCGGTACTGTAATGGGTATGTACAATGCCTTATGTCAATTAGGTTCCGTGATAGCTCCGGTACTTTTTGGAATTGTTCTCGATATAACGGGAAGCTACTTTGTAATTTTAATGTCAATTGCTGCTTTGTATTTCACACAAGCTATATGTACATTCTTCCTTAAAGAGACATTGCAGGTTGCTAAGCAAGCAAGCTGAAAAATCATATTATTTTGATTCAAAAGAGAAACAGGTTAATTAGAAATTAATTAAAATTATTTGATTATTAAGGTTTCTTAATCCTTTAAATGGCTTCATTGGCTTTTTAAGGGATTTTTTATGCAAAATATTCTGAAATTATTTTTAGACCTTAATGTATTTTACAGCTAAGCACTAAAACCCAGGTTAAATATTAATAAGTATTTAATCATTTATTTGCCGAAGGTATGTTAATATTTAAACAAAGTTTGCATAAAATGAAAGGAGGCGCTTATTAATGAAACTTTTAAACAAGCTAACATCATTCTTTCTTATCCTATGCTTTGTTCTTGCTTTTTCAGGCTGTGGAGGTACAAACAAAGAATCAGAAAAATACACTCCTGGAACATACAAAGCTGCTGTAAAAGGCTTTAATGGAGATGTAACTGTAACAATTACTGTTGATGCTGACAAAATAACCAATGTCTCAGTTGAAGGACCAAAGGAAACTCCTAATATTGGTGGACAGGCAGTTAAAGAGCTGTCAGAAAATATTATTTCAAAACAGTCAGCGGAAATAGATATAGTTTCAGGGGCAACCACAACAAGCAATGCTGCAATAGAAGCGGCAAAAACCGCTCTTGCAGAAGCAAAGGCTGAAGTAAAATAATGAACAGCAGCAAAAGATATCATTTAATAAATTTTAAATATGAGGAGGAGAAAAATGAAAAGATTTATTTCCATGTTATTATGCATTTGCATACTTATTGCAATTGCAGGGTGCACTGACAGCAAAAATGGACAAGGAGAAAATAAAGACAAAAACGAAATAGTAAACCCCATTAACGGCAATTTCGAAGGTACTGCAAATGGTATGCAGGGACCGATAACTGTAAGCATAACTGTTAAAGACAGTAAAATCACAGCCATTGAGTTTAAAAAGAACTCAGAAACTCCAAATGTTGCGGTAGTAGCAGTTGAACGTATACCCAAACAGATAATCGAGCATCAAAGCTTATCTGTGGACACTGTAACCGGAGCAACTTTAGCCAGCTATGGCATTATCAATGCCGTTGCCAATGCTGCCAAAGCTGCCGGTTTGGATGTTGATGCACTAAAGGCAAATAAGGTAACAGCTCAGCCTAAGGAACCTCAAACATGGGATACAGATGTTCTGGTAATGGGAGGCGGAGGTGCCGGCCTGTCAGCAGCAATCAACGCCGCTGAACAAGGCGCCAAAGTTATTCTTATTGAAAAAGGTTCCGTGTTAGGCGGAAATACTATGATGGCAGGAGCAGCATATAATGCTGTTGATCCCGGAGCACAAAGCGTAATGATATTGACTAAATCCCAAAAGGCTACAATGGATGGATATCTTGCCCTTGATCCGGCTGATCCCAAGCTTAAATTTGACGTTTATCCCGAATGGCAAGAAGTATTGACAGAGCTTAAAGCTGATATCAAAGCATTTTATGCAAAAAATGCCGGTAAGGAAGCCGGAGTTGATATGCCGGGTTTTGACTCAGTATCACTGCATATGTGGCATGTTTATACCGGAGGCCTTCGTCAATTAACTGACGGTACATGGATTGCTCCAAGCATTGTGCTTGCAAGAAAGTTTGCCAACAGCGCTCTTGATTCTTTCGTATGGATGGGAGAAGCCGGCCTTAATTCATCTTATGGCGCTGATGCAAAATACGGCGGCGCTCCCGGATTGGGTACCGTTCTTGGTGCTATGTGGCCAAGGACCCACAGCTTCATGTCAGGCGCTGAACGCATTCCTCAACTTGAAAAAGTCGCAAAGGAAAAAGGCGTTAAAATATATACCGAAACCAGAGGTACCGAGCTTTTGACAGATGCATCAGGAAAGGTAGTTGGTGCAAAAGCCGAGCAGGCAGACGGCACAAATATCACTGTCAATACAGCTAAAGGCGTTGTCCTTGCTACAGGCGGATACAGCGCAAATGCGGCAATGGTCAAAAAGTATGATAAATATTGGGGAAAAGACCTGTCAGATACAACATTATCAACAAACATGGGCACTAACGAAGGCGATGGAATTATAATGGCAGAAACGATAGGAGCAGAGCTAACGGGTATGGAAGTTGCTCAGATGATGCCTTCTTCATCTCCCATCAAAGGAACCATGACTGACGGTATCTGGGCAGATGCTTCAGAACAGATTTGGATTGACGGCAAGGGAAACAGGTTTGTAAATGAATATGCAGAACGTGATGTACTTGCTAAAACTTCACTGGCTCTTGAAGATGGTATTTTCTATATTATCTATGCAGGCAGAGGAGATGCTAATAAGCCTGAACAGCTTATAAAAGGCACCAAATATGATGAACGTGTGGCTGCCATGGTTGAAGGCGGTCATATATGGTACGGCAATACCCTTGCCGAATTAGCAGAAGCTACTAAAAAACCGGCTGCCGGTGTTGCTCCCGCATTTACCGAAGAACAACTGCGCGCTACAATTGAAAAATACAACAGCTATGTAGCAGCTCAAAAAGATGATGACTTTGGAAAGGAAGTTATATCCGGAGCTATAGATCTTGATTATATAGATTCTGATGATGAAGTTGGAATTTGTATAAGCCCCAGAAAATCTTCATTGCATCATACAATGGGCGGTGTTGTTATCGATACCGAAGCTCATGTTATAAACAAGGACGGCAAAATCATTCCCGGTTTATGGGCAGCCGGAGAAGTCACAGGCGGACTCCATGCCGGCAACAGGCTGGGCGGAAATGCTATAGCTGATATATTTACCTTTGGACGTATTGCCGGAATAAATGCAGCAACCGGAAAATAAGAACCCCACCCGCTATAGCAATCTTTGATTGCTAACGGGTCCCGGGACCTATGTTTGTTCAATAATAAATTGAATTTTTCTCATAATTGATTACAAAAAAATTTACAAAAGGAGAACATCTTACCCTTCAGATGTTCTCCTTTTTGTGAAAAGAATAGAGCCGACTGAGTGCCTCAATTTACATCTTTGCAGGCGGATTATTGGCTTACAATTGATATAAAATATTAAGATTCAAGAGCTTAGAAGACATAGTTAAAATCCCAATACCTTTAAAATAAAGGACGGACAATAATTGTTTTAAAATTTCAAACAATCATCACCCGTCCTCTTGCATTTTATTCACTCTTTTCAGTATAACGCTTTTTTATTTCATCCTCAGTATATTTAATTATTCTGGTACGTATATCCAGATAGGTTTCCATTTCTTCTTTAGAAAATTGAAAAAATATACTGGCCTCTATACTGCTCATCTCATCTACCAATTTATTTGCCAGTTCCAGGCCTTCCGGTGTCAGCCTGATATAAATACGGCGCCTATCTACAGGGTGGGGCATCCTTTCTACAAGATTGCGCTCCTGCAAGTCGTCTGCCATATTAGTTACAGACTGTCTTAAAATAGTTAGATTATCAGCAATTACAGAAGGCTCAAGACCATCCGGGAATCTTCTAAGTAGTCTGATGGCACGGTATTCAATATAGCTGACACCGTGATATTTCATCATTTCATTAAACCAGAAATTCATCTGAATGTTAATTGCAGATTGACTATCTAAAGTTTCCATTACTTTTTTATATAATTGTGTATACACCCCGGTAGATTTTTCATCATTCGCTACTTTTGCATTATCCATATGCCATACATCACCCGCCTAGTCTGCTTAAATATTCAAAGCATAATAATATAATAGTTATTACGGTTTATTATCCATGTATTGATAATAATAGAATTATTATACGCAGGCATTTACTTTTTGTCAATTTCAGCTCTACTCAGGTGGATGGTCAAAGCCTGATATTAACCGTACAGCATATAACCGGTTTCATTTTTTCACCTTTCTCTACCATTGTACGTATTTTCCTAAACCGGCCTCCTGGTGAGCCTTCTTCGCGAGTTCGGTATATAATCCATATTCATGCTCAACACAACATTCCATGTAGGATGGATCAGTTTTGGGGTGGCGTGGCAGCGGTACATCCTGCTCGACCAGGATATCCTGTACTTTTTTAATGTTCACGTTACGAACAGTAGTGCCATCTGCAACTGCTACAGCGGCAGCCACACCGGCAGCCTGGCCGGTACCGACACACTGGGGTATAAGGTTCAGCCAGTCAATTGCAACATCATCAGATGACAGGTGACGGCCGGGGCACAGCATGTTCTCCACTGCCTGAGGAAGAATTGCACGGTAAGGAATTTCTACCGGACCGCAGTCATTAATCTGGCAGATGGTAGAGTGCCATGCGATGACGTCATCGAAATGACTTGCAAATGCCCAATCTTTAGCCGTCATTATATATTCGCCTTTCAAACGGCGGCTGCAGCGCAAACCGGTCTGGGGTGCAATATCATACAAGAAGGCATTCCGGAAGGCAACAGGTACCGCTTCTCTTAAATATTCCAGTACGTCCCTCATTGTATCACGTGTCTTGATTTCAGTGTCTGTGAGGTCTGCTATTTTAGTACAGTCCTTATCTGCATGCCAGTTGTTAATCCAGCATATATCGTTCTGGTTTGAAGCTATGGGCATCGCCCTAAAGCCTGCAATCTTGGCGAGGGTTTCCCTGAGTTTGGCCGTCAAATCCGGCCGGATACGTTTCCATTCTTCAAACTGATCCCAGTTAATGCCTCCTATTCGCCATACTAATGCTGTTGTACTGGAACGTGATTGTCCATCGGACAGGCTGGCATAAGGTGCTCCCGACTGGCTGAATAAGTCTCCATCGCCTGTGGCGTCTATGACTATCTTTGCCAGGATTGCCTTGCGTCCTTCCTTGCTTTCAAAGATAACTCCTTTTATATCATTTCCCTCCATAATGGGCTTTGTACCCCAGCTGTGATAGCATACCCTTATGGAGTCTTTTTCTTCAAGCAGCATTTTATCCATTTCTATTTTAAGCTGGTTTGGCTCAAAGTACACAGCACGAACCAGGCGGTGGGGTGCACTGCGGCTTACACAGTCGTGGATAGCCTTCCATGCATCTACAAGTATGGGGTCCTCACTGCCTATTTCATTTAACCTTGGCGCTCTTACGGCATTTGGAATATTTTCCAAGCGGGTGAACCATTCCTCTTGAATGCCCCGGACAAAGGACTTATCATACCAGGACAAATCCGGCACCATGATGACATATCCCCCGGTGGCATCGCCGCCCATATAACCATAACGCTCCATGATGACGATGTTTTTAGCACCTGCACGTGCTGCAGCAATTGCTGCTGAATGCCCAGCTGCACCGCCTCCGACAATCAGTATATCCGCCTCATCATATACAGGAATATTATTTTGAGTTTCAACTATCATCTTGGTCATTGTGCAATTCTCCTTTAATAAAAAATTTTTTAAGCAGCTTTATTTTGCTAATTATAAATAAACAACCCGGCCCCAAACATCACCTCCTCCTCGTAAAGGAATAAAACCTGATTAATTAAAAATTTTTACATTAACAATCCTGAGAAAGACTTTTAAACTTACGAAATATTATTTCTAAGATAACTTGTACACTGTTTGTACGCTATTCAGATAGGCATTATGCAAAATATATATTATTATAAATATATTTATAATAAAAAAATTTATTATATAAGCATATTATAATAGCAGCATATTCTTGTCAATAATTCTATAGCTCATATTCTCCACATATTGATTTTCAATTCAACCGCCAGCTACGTAAAGTTAATGCAATTAAAGAAATACAAGTTTTTTTTAATTTTATGAAACTTTTTTGAAAAAATTTCCTCTCTATATATCAGGAGAGTTGAATATTATAACGGAATGGGGGGTAATACGTATATTAAGCAAATTAGGCTTTCCTTAAAAATTCATAAAATGCAAAGGAGGCAAAATTATGAAGAAAAAGAGATTTTCAATTATAATTATATCTTCTATATCAATAAGTTTATTATTATCTATCGCAGCATATGCAATAACGCTTACGACCAAAACAGTAAGTATGAACGCAAGCAGTTCATCTATAAAATACTTTGAAACAACAGGTTACGATACTACATTAGCTGCTATAATGGTGCGTAATTATATAACAGTGGATGGAGATAAATTTTCTGACTGGACTAAGGAAGTATCCAATACACGCACTTGTGACGATAGCCGTACATGGCCAAGCGATCCAGGCTTTTTAGGCTGTGAATTTGTTGGAAAAGTTTCAAGGTACTACAAAGTTAACTCTGGTGATAGAGATATGACTTTTTCCGCTTCACAACAAGATTCTGATATTTTATAAAAAGGAGTGAGAAAAATGAGAGCAAAAAAAGCAATCACTTTGTTAGTAACTGTAATAATTATTGTAGGTATCCCAAGCACAGTGTTTTATGCAAGAAATAAAAATAAACTTGCTTATGAGAATAAAACCTATAAATCAGAAGATCATAATCAGCGTGCTATAAAGGTAGAAGAAAAGCTTAATGATGCATATGAAGATATTATAAAGACACATAAAATTGATGATTCACAATATACTCCGTTCATTTATACGTCTTCTACTTGTGATGATTTTGTCAACGGAAAATACGAAGCATTCTCCGCTGGTGAAAAATTAAATGCCATAGCTGTCCTTGTAGATGATGTAGCTATGAAAGCTCCAGCAGGCTCAACAGTTCCAACTATACTTGTTAGTAAGGACATGGATGACGTCATGGTATGCTATAAAGATAGTGATAGGACAAATGTAGTATATAAAGCTGTAAAAAATGATAATAATTGGGATATAACTATGGCGACAGCAAAAGGGAAGCCCAAAATGAAGATAGATAAATAAGACACAAAATTGATAAAAAGGAGGGCATCTGACAGTTAAGATGCTCTCCTTTTTATGTTGCCCAATTTAAAATTACTCTTTTGAAACCTTAGCCCAGGAATCCTTCAAGCCTACTATACGGTTAAATACAGGCCTTTCATTTGAGAAATCCCTGAAATCTGCACAGAAATATCCTATCCTCAGGAACTGATAACGGCCTTTGGAGTCAGCATTTTTAAGACTGGGTTCTAATTTACAGTCGGTTAAAACTTCAAGGGAATCAGGATTCAAATTATCCTTGTAATCCATACCCTCTTTTTCTTCTCCCGGATTGGGTACGGTAAACAGGCTTTCATAAAGCCTTACTTCGGCGTTTATACCATGCTTTGCAGATACCCAGTGAAGAGTACCTTTCACTTTTCGCCCGTCAGGAGCATTTCCGCCTCTTGTGGCAGGATCATAACTCACGTGAAGCTCAATTATCTCGCCTGTTTTTTCATCCTTTACCACGCTTTCGCATTTTATAAAGTAAGCGTGTTTGAGCCTTACCTCATTTCCCGGAGACAGGCGGAAGAATTTTTTAGGGGGATCTTCCATGAAATCATCCCGTTCAATATAAATGACTTTTGAGAAGGGCACCATTCTGCTTCCCGCATTTGGGTCCTCAGGATTGTTTTCCGCTGCAAACTCCTCTTCATAATCATCGGGATAGTTGTCTATTATGACCTTCAACGGCCTCAATACCGCCATAACTCTTGTTGCCCTCTTGTTTAAATCTTCCCTTATGCAGTGTTCAAGAAGGCCGATATCTACTGTGCTATCGGCTTTTGCCACACCTATTCTGGAACAGAAATCCCTGATGGCTTCAGGTGTATATCCCCTTCTCCTTAAACCGGATATGGTAGGCATTCTTGGGTCATCCCATCCTCTTACATAGCCTCCCTTTACAAGTTCAAGGAGCTTTCTTTTGCTTGTAATGGTGTAATTTAAATTAAGCCTTGCAAATTCTATTTGCTTTGGAGCACTTTTTAAATTCAGTTCATTCAAGCACCAGTCATATAAAGGACGGTGGTCTTCAAATTCCAGAGTACAGATTGAATGAGTGATGCCTTCAATGTAGTCCGACAATGGATGGGCATAGTCATACATGGGATAAATGCACCATTTATCTTTAGTCCTGTGATGAGTAGCCCTCAAAATGCGGTATAAAACCGGATCTCTCATATTCAAATTAGGAGAGGCCATATCTATTTTAGCCCTTAAAACCTTTGAACCGTCGGGAAATTCTCCGTTTCTCATCCTGGTGAACAAGTCAATATTTTCTTCAATGCTGCGGTCTCTATAGGGGCTGTTTTTTCCCGGTTCAGTCAAGGTGCCTCTGTACTGCCTTATTTCTTCGGAACTTAGGTCGCATACGTAAGCCTTGCCGTTTTTTATCAATTCTACGGCATAGTCATATAATTGTTCAAAATAATCAGATGCATAAAACATCCTGTCTTCCCAGTCAAAACCCAGCCAACGGACATCTTCCATTATGGATTCCACATATTCCGTATCTTCTTTGCTGGGGTTGGTATCATCAAACCTCAAATTGGTCTTTCCTTTGTTTTGAGCTGCAATTCCAAAATTCAGGCATATGGATTTTGCATGGCCTACATGAAGGTAACCATTGGGCTCCGGGGGGAATCTGGTATGGACACGTCCTCCGTATGTGTTTTCTTCCATGTCCTTATCGATTATATCCTGTATAAAATTTGATAGTAATTTCTCCTCGCCTTCTTCCTTTCCGGCAGGAGCATCATTACCGGCGTCCATATTTTTGCTCATGGTCATATACCTCCTAGCTTTATATAGTATAGTTTTTCCATTTATTTTAATTTATAGTATAAAAAAGTTGCTACGCAACTTACCGAAGGGATCTATGCCTCCCTTTTAAAGCACCCTCCTTGACGGCAAGGACGTCCCGTCCTTTGCATCCTCGTTTTTTATATACCAGGAAAGAGAACTTACCTAGTATATAAAAAAACCTTTCATCCTTATTTAGGACGAAAGGTTAATCTTCCGCGGTACCACCTAATTTGGCTGATAAAAGCCCCCTTGAGTCTATGCATTTTGCACAGCTTCTCTATATCGGGAGAACACCGCCAAGCCTACTCGAAAGATTTCACCTTCTTTTTTCGACCGGAGCTCAGAAGCCTGTTCGGCAAGTCAGCCATACCGGATTTCCAGCACACCGGCTCTCTTTAATGGCAAAAAATCCCTACTACTCTCCATCATAGCCTGAATTTATATTATTGATATATTATTATATTATTACAGTTATAAGAATGTCAAGCTTCATGCTATAAAAAATGCTTAAAATTTCTAAATCCTCGAATGAAAAGTTAAATGAAATTATTTTATGGCTTTTTGAACTCTGACAGTCTTTCCTTTTACGGTCGTATATTGAAGGGCTTCAAGAACTAAATCACCTTTTCCGTTTAATATGTCAATGTACGAAAGATTATCCCTCAAATCTATTATCCCTACATCTTCAACTTTAACACCATCTATACTCGTGATTGCACCTACGATGTCACCGGTTCTGATTTTCTTGCTCTTTCCTGCATTTATATAAATTTTGGTTATGTCTTTACTAAGCATGCTGCCCTTATCAGCCCTAATTTTCTGCGTATATTTAGTATTGGCATTAAATGCTTTTTTACCCTTTTCTGCTTCTTCAATTGAAGGAATCTCCTTATACTGAATTTCACTGCCTATATATCCTTCTATTTTATGCAGCATATCAACTTCATCAGGGCATACAAAGGTAATGGCCTTCCCTTTTTTGCCCTTTCGCCCCGTTCTGCCTATCCTGTGTACATAGCTTTCATCCTCAAGAGGTATATCATAATTTATGATATGGGTAATATCCTCAATATCTAACCCTCTGGCAGCAATATCTGTGGCTGCTAAAAACCTGTATTCACCTTTTTTGAAGCTCTGCATTTTATGAAGTCTTTCATTTTGAAGCATCCCTCCATGAATGGCATTACAGGAATATCCCCTGTTTTTCAATTCTTTATAAAGCATGTCGGTATTTTCTTTAGTCCTGCAGAATATAATTGAGCTTTCAGGATTCTCAATATAAAATATCCTGTTCAATAAATCAAACTTATCGTCTTCACTGACTTTATACCACTGCTGCTCAATGCCTTCCGGTATTTCAACATCATGATTTATCTCTATACTTACAGGTTTATGCATATATTTATCACATAAATACCTGACTTTATCGGGCAGGGTTGCAGAAAACAGCAACGTTATTCTTTCTTTTGGAATCAGGCTTATAATTGTCTCTATCTGGCCTATGAAACCCATATTAAGCATTTTATCCGCTTCATCTATAATCAGATATTTTATGCTGCCGGTAATTATATTCCCGCGCTCTATGTGGTCTATAACCCTTCCCGGTGTACCTGCTATGATATGTACTCTCTGCTTAAGCTCCCTGGTTTGCTCATCATAAGGCTGTTTGCCAAAAACTGCGGCGCATCTTATTCTTTTTAACCTGCCTATATTTGATATATCTTCTTTAACTTGCACACATAACTCTCTTGTAGGCGTAAGTATTAAGGCCTGAGGGTCCTTAAACTCTGTCTTTATTTTCTCACATACCGGTATTCCAAAGGAGGCGGTTTTCCCGCTGCCGGTCTGAGATCTGACGATTACATCCCTGCCTTCAAGCACTTGAGGTATTACTTGCACCTGAACCTTTGTGGGTTCTTTATATTCAAGTTTTCTCAGGGATTCCAGTATTTCCGGGCTCAGCCCATAGTATTTAAAGCTTTTTTCATCCATATAACTTAACCTCGTAAAAATTTATAGATAATAATTAAAAATCAATCTTTATAAAGATATACTTGAAATATCTTTGCTATATTATAATACACAATTTTCAACAATAATAATCTAAGAGCAGGCTATGTTCTGCCTGCTCTTAGATTATACTACATATACATACTTTCTACAGTTTTTTGTATATCCTCATTTTCAAGATATTCATCATAGGTCATTTGCCTGTCAACTATTCCTTTAGGAGTTATTTCTATAATCCTGTTTGCAATGGTCTGAATAAACTGGTGGTCATGGGATACAAAAAACACCGTTCCGCTGAAATTTATAAGGCCGTTATTAACAGCTGTTATGGATTCCAAATCCAAATGGTTTGTCGGCTCATCTAAAAGCAGTACATTAGCGCCGGAGAGCATCATTTTTGACAGCATACACCTTACTTTTTCTCCTCCGGATAAAACCTTTGCTTCTTTTAATGCTTCTTCCCCCGAAAAAAGCATCCTGCCCAAAAATCCTCTTATGAATGTCTCAGCTTTTTCAGTAGAGTACTGGCGAAGCCAATCCACTAGGTTTAATTCCACATTGTTGAAATACTCGGAATTATCCTTGGGAAAATAGGATTGGGATGTTGTGATTCCCCATTTGTAGCTGCCGCTATCAGCTTCCATTTCTCCCATTAATATTTTAAAGAGAGTGGTTTTAGCTATTTCATCGGGTCCAACAAATGCAATTTTATCTCCTTTGTTTACTGTGAAGCTCACATTATCCAGTATCTTTTTACCGTCAATTACTTTGCTTAAGCTTTCCACTGTCAGAAGGTCGTTACCTGCTTCCCTGTCGGGTTTGAAACCTACAAAGGGATATTTTCTTGAAGAAGGCTGTATATCATCAAGGGTAAGCTTTTCCAATAATTTTTTACGGGAGGTAGCCTGCTTGGATTTTGAGGCATTGGCACTGAACCTGGCTATAAATTCCTGCAAATCCTTTATTTTATCTTCTTTTTTCTTATTTTCATCCTTCAGCATCTGAAGTGCTAATTGGCTTGACTGATACCAGAAATCATAGTTACCTGTATATAATTTTATTTTCCCAAAGTCAATGTCCGCCATATGGGTACATACCTTGTTTAAAAAATGCCTGTCGTGGGAAACTACAATTACTGTGCTTTCAAAATCCAGCAAAAAATCCTCCAGCCATTTTACTGATTTTATATCCAAATGGTTGGTAGGCTCGTCTAGAAGCAGTATGTCCGGATGTCCGAAGAGGGCCTGGGCCAGCATTACCTTAACCTTTTCGGCACCGCTTAACTCCTTCATAAGTCTCCCGTGAAGCTCTTCTTTTATTCCTAATCCCATAAGCAGTGATGCGGCCTCCGCTTCTGCTTCCCAGCCGTTTAACTCCGCAAACTCCCCTTCAAGCTCTGATGCCCTTATTCCATCCTCATCTGTAAAATCAGGCTTAGCATACAGTGCATCCTTTTCTTCCATTATTTCAAACAATCTTGCATGCCCCATTATCACTGTCTTTAACACATCAAATTCATCATATTGGAAGTGGTCTTGCTTTAAAACCGCCAGCCTCTCCCCGGGAGTTATGGCCACTTCTCCCGTATTTGCTTCTATTTCTCCAGAAAGTATCTTTAAAAAAGTGGATTTCCCAGCGCCATTTGCGCCTATTAATCCATAGCAGTTTCCATGAGTAAACTTTATATTTACATCCTCAAATAATTTGCGTCCGCCGTATCTTAAACTTATATTGCTTGTACTAATCAAATCTTCTACCATCCTTTATTTAATGTTATGAGACACCCTCAATAATATATCACTAATTAATTGATGCCGCCTTTTATTTGTTGAGGGATATCCCCCTTATCTTCCCAACCTACTCAGCCGCGCTCGCATAAGTTGGGGGCATTCCGCTAATGTAAGGTGACACTCCTAAAGGAATGTCACCTTTCCTTTAAAGCTTATCGCTTTTTTCAATTAGTTGCCTTTAGAATAACTATATGATTATACGAATCTATAAAACTACCTGTAAATTATAACATAGCAATATATATTTATCCACAGTATAAAAAAGTTGCTGCGCAACTTACCTGAGGGACCTATGCCCCCTTCGGCGTAAAAATGCCAATGTGTTTTTACTGAGCACCCCCACTTGACGGCAATGACGTCCCGTCCTTTGCAATTCTCGTTTTTTATATAATGGGAAAGAGAACTTTCGATTATATAAAAAATCCCTTTACCATAAGATAAAGGGATTTGAAGGCTTGAGATGGCTAGATTTCTGCTGCTGCTCTTTCGTCACCGCAAATTTGACCGTCCATGATTCTTATTATGCGGCGGGCTTTTGAGGCCACGTTCATATCATGGGTTATGAGTATTATTGTAGAACCTTCATTATTGAGTTTTAAAAGGGTATCCAAGACTTCCTTTCCGGATTTGCTGTCTAAGGCTCCCGTAGGTTCGTCTGCCAGCATAATAGGAGGAGTACCGGCTATTGCCCGGGCAATAGCCACCCTTTGCTGCTGACCGCCGGATAACTCACTGGGCTTGTGGTGTATTCTATCCTCCAAACCTACAGCTCTAAGGGCATTTATGGACTGTTCCAGCCTCTCCCTGGCGGGAGTCCCCCTGTATATGAGGGGCAGCTCAACATTTTCCAGGGCATTTAATTTTGATAACAGGTTAAAGCCCTGAAATATAAAGCCTATCTTTTGATTTCTTATATCCGCAAGCTGACTATCATTTAGTTTTGATACATTTACTCCGTCTAATATATATTCCCCTCTGGTGGGCACATCAAGACAGCCTATCATATTCATGAGAGTGGATTTACCGGAGCCTGAAGGCCCTATAATAGCCACAAATTCCCCTTTTCCCACCTCAAAGCTTACATCTTTAAGTGCCGCCACCTCTATGCTTCCGGTGTTATAAATTTTGCTTAAATTGCTAATTTTAATCATAAACTATAATCCTCCTGCATTTTATGTTTCTGCAGTGTATAGGTTTTCGTGTGAATTTAATTTCTCAGTATGATAACATCCGCTGTATCGCTGCTGCTTGAGGTTTTATTGAGATAAAGGGTAACCCTTTTATCTTTGTTTGATGCTATTTCTCCAATATTGCTTAATATATATTTTCCTGACCTGTCTCTTACATACACCTGAAGATTATTGCTTAGATAATAAGTTTCTCCGTCTGCCTTTATTCTATTTGAATCGATGGCATTTATTGCAGCGTCTGTTTTTACCGGCCTTTGCACATCAACAATTGAGGTTACGGTATCATTTGACATTCTGACCCTTACCACATCTCTGGCTTCAGCTTTTTGCTTTGATGAGCGGAAAGTGTAATTATATTCTTTTCCATCTATCAAAAGGGTGTATTGTGTGGATACTACCTCTTCAACCTCGGTATCCCCCTCCTGTCTCATTTCAGTCTGGAATGTCACATCCGTTACAATAGCTTTCTTATATTGATCATATAATACGTCCTCAACCAGTATAAGATTTATATCATTGAATTCTCCCGATTTTCCCAGATGAAGAATCTGTCCATCGTCAATTGTGCCATTTGGCATATCCGACCATTTGATAACAGAAACCTCTACATCCTCATCTTTTTTTACATCGTTCAAATCCGATATAAGGTTGAAGATAGCCGCCTTAGGCGATACATAATCACCGTCTACCTTCCTTGTATCCTTTTGAATCACGCATTCACCCGGCTCTTTATATTTAACACTCTTTAACACTGCCCTGTCACCGGACACTTCATATTCAACAAGCTGTCCCTTCAAGCTTGCATAATTTGATTGGGTATTATAGGTTCTTATATTGCCGTCTACCGTCATCATTTTAGCAGTGTAGTATAGTCCATCCACACTTGTATTTACTACAAAGGCATATTTTCCATTTTCCTGGCTGTCAAAATTCCAGAAGTTTACCACTTTGCCGTCATAGCCTAAGTATGCGGTAACATAATCATTGACGCTGTAGGATGTGTAGTCCGTACTGGCTCTTGCAAACTGATAATCCGTTCCGTCAATCTGAACAGCGGTTGGTGATATATTGGTTATGACTCCCGAAACGGAGTTATCCACAACGAGTATGTACCTTTTGCTGCCCCATATATCCGTTACCTCGTATACGACTTCATTTTCATTTATATCGGCAATATCAATCAGCTGCCCGTTTCTTATTATTTTGGGATTTCCGCTTAAATCAATAGCTCCTATTCTTTTGCTTTCAGCATTGAAATTAGTTACAATTTCAGGCTGACTGTATACAGGGTTGCTTATTTGCCCGTATATATTGCTTTCTGCCGTGACTCCCGATACTTCACCGAAAGTCTTATCTGAATCTTTTACTTTTGCATCTAAAAGCCGGTCATACATCACTGCCGCTGCCCACCTTGGAAGACTTTGAGATGCATTTAAATCAATCCCGCTGACCAAGCCCACTTCTGCCGCCTTCAGCATGTAGTTTTTAGGCCACATGCCTGTAAGGTCTGCATCCTCATAGCCTAGCGCCTTTACCATTATAGTGCAGGCCTGTGCAAAGCTTATTGACCCTTCGGGATGAAATCTTCCGTCTAAAAGCCCCGTCATGGTTTTCTTTGTTAAAACAGTATTTACATAGCCGCTTAATTCACTTCCCGGCGTCACATCGGGAAATATTGTGACTCCTCTTAAAGATACTGCCGAGTACTCTAATCCCGAAGCCTTGACAATGGACTTTGCAAACTCTTCTCTCGACACTATGCTTGATGAACTACCTGCCTCAAGTTCATTTGAATCCATAATTCCCAAGCTCTCAAGCCTTGTTATGGAACTTTTGTACAGCTCATCTTGTGTAAAAGACGCCGCCTTGGTCACTGTAAAGCTTAAAAGAAGCATGGCCATTAAGACTACACTCGCTATATATTTCTTAACTTTCATTGCACTCCCTCCAATTATCTATTCATATTTTAAAGCATCTATAGGATGAAGATTGGAAGCCTTGTAGGCCGGAAACATTCCGAACAATACGCCGATAATCAGAGATATTCCGAAGGATAGAAGAATCCAGAAGGCGGAATATACCTCGGGGACTATTTTGAATCCACCGATTATGAATTTGATAACCGAAATGCCCAAGAGAATTCCTATTATTCCACCTAATCCTGTAACCATTAAAGCTTCTATGAGAAACTGAACAAGGATATCTTTTCTTTTAGCTCCTATTGCCTTTCTTATGCCGATTTCCCTGGTACGCTCTGTTACCGAAACCAGCATAATGTTCATAATGCCTATTCCTCCGACTATGAGGGAAATGGCCGCTATTCCGCCTAAAATAACCATCATGGTTCCTGTCACGCTATTTAAAGTCTCCAGCATCTGAGCTGAATTAAATATCGTGAAGCTATTACTGTCATTATATACCCCCGTCAGGAAGGCATTTAACTTTTCCATTAAACCGTCCACCATGTCTCCGTCAACTGCCCTCAATGAAAAATTTCTTATGGCTCCGGTCCTTAATAGTCTCTGGGCAACCGTGACAGGAATTATTATCTGGTCGTCGTCAGACTGCTGCTGGCTTCCCGCCTTTTCCTGCAACACCCCCACCACAGTAAAAACCTCACCGTTAAGCTTTATTTTCTCACCTATGGGATTAACTCCTTCGAACAATTCATTACTAATATAAGTACCGATAAGCGCCACCTTTTGATTGAAATCCAGATCAAAGGATAAAAGAAACCTGCCGCTTTGAACATGGACATCCCTAACCTGCTCGTACTCGGGAGCCGTGCCTATTATGCTGGTATTCACGGTTTTAGTGCCTACCTTGGCAGTAACGCTGCTATTGGTTTGCGGCGCCAGAGCGCTTATTTCATCGCTGTTTTCTTCCGCAAACTTCTGTAAGTCCTCATAGCTCACATTTCTGTTACTGTTTCTGCCCATTATGTTAATCTGGATAAGATTGCTTCCCAGGCTTTGTATGGAGTCCGTTATCTGTTTGGTACTTCCTTCTGCAAAGGCAACAGCGGAAATGACCGCACCAACGCCGATGATTACACCCAGCATGGTGAGGAATGAGCGCACCTTGCCGCCAAGTATGCTTTTTATTGCCATTTTAAATGCTTGATAAAAATTCAAATTCCCTCACTCCTTTAAGTGCTATCTGCGGATCATTGTTCCTCCGCCGGCTGGTACGGCCATACCGCCCTGTGGTCTTTGCATATTTGTTGTGCCCTGTTGTGTCGTGTTTGACTGCATCGGAGGAAGTATGACTATATCCCCTTCCTCAAGGCCGCTGACTATTTCTACATTGTCTTCGTCATTTAAACCTATCTCAACAGGGGTGGGAATTGCAAAAGCTTTTTCATAATATTCCTGATACTGTCTTAAGGCTGAGCTTATGCTGCCTGTGATTTGCCGGCTGCTTCCCTGACTTCCGGATGCAGCATTAAAATTACCCTGACCTCCTTGTGAAAGGGATGTATTGCCGCTTGATGCACCGCTATTATTAGGCCTTGCTTGGGTGCTGCCTTGATTGCCAGTTCCGTTATTCCCGCTTCCGGTACCGCCGGAATTCCCTCCAGGTGACCCCTGGGCACCGGGTGTCCTTTGAGCGAAAATATCAATGTATGTGCCGTTTTTCTTCATCTCTTCGATTTGCTCTGCCGTACCCTGTACCATTACATAGGTACTGCCGCCTATCCTTTGTATTGCTTGAAGGGGCACATGCAGTACATCGGTTTTTCGGGTTATAAATATATCTCCGTCGGCATTCATGCCGCTCCTTAGCTTGTCAGTCTTGTCTATCTTTATTGTAACAGGATAGGTAGTTACACCGTTTGAAGAGGTTCCCTCCATGGCAATCTTTGATACATGCCCATTTAACGGCCTGACTGCCGTATCGCTAAGAGCTTCCACTGTAACATCCACCGTCTGGCCTACTTCTATTTTTTCAATGTCCAGCTCATCGACATTTATTGAAAACTCCATATTCTGATCATCTGCCACAACGCATAGCAAATCGGCTGCCTTTATGGTATCCCCTTCATTTACTTCCTGCTGTATTATGACACCGTCCGTTGAAGAGTAGATCTTATAGTAATCAAGCTGCCTTATGGAGGAATCCAGCTGTTCGTTTAACTCCTTAAGCTTTATGTCCGTGGTATCACGGCTGCTTAACAGATCTTTATTCTCAATTTCGATTAAAAGCTGTCCTTCATTTACGTATTGCTTGGCTTTTACATGTACTTTATCAACAGTTCCTCCGTCAGTTTTTAACTCTGTCTTGTTGGTATATTCCAATTCTGAGCTGTCTATACTGGTTATAAGCCCAACTGAGGTTTCTATCTCGGCGCTGGCCTTCATCCCTTCAGTCAAAGAACCAGGGTTTTCTATTTGTATTTCCACACTGTAGAGTATTCCACCAGATGGTGAGGAATAAGGCGTGGCGCTTACATATGTTACTGTGCCTTCAACGATTTCCATGAAATCCTGTATGTATACAATGGCACTTTTTCCAGGGGTGACATCAGCAATTCCCGGACTGCTGAATTCCAATAAAAGCTTAAGCTTCGATGTGTCAACCAAGGTTAAGACTACGCTGTTTTTAGAAATAACACTGCCTTCTTTTACAGATATGTCGGTAACCTGTCCATCAAAAGGTGCTGCTACAGTGAGGCTATTTATACCATCCAAATTGCTCTGCTGGCTTAACTGTGTCTGTGTCAGGGTGCTCCTGTTTTTCTCAACGGTTAATAATGCATCGGAATTATCCAGTTCCATCAGCAAATCCCCTGCTTGTATCCTGTCGCCCTCTTTAAAATACACCTTGTTAATTGTTGCACCTACTTTTGAGTAAACTTCTTCTCTGTTGGATGATTTAACTGAACCGGAGCCGGATATTTTTGTGCTTATCTCGCCCCTTTTAACACTGTCAGTCCTAAGATCATAGTCCGTATTGGAGGCTGACCTTTTATTGATGATATCGGGCAGAAATTTTATGCCTGCTGCAATTAGCGCAATGAGTATAACCACTATAATTGCTATGTTTTTTTTGTTTATGGTTTTCATCCTTCCTGCAGAAATATCCACGGGCCCTTCCTTTGGATTCAACTTCAATTTTTGCTTCCCTCCTTAATTTATACTCATCATATATTTTATAATTCAAGAGACTAAATTACTAATAATGATAAGTAATAAATGTGGCAAAAGTATGTCAAATTGTCAAAAAATCTTAATATTTGAATTGGCTTTCCGGCTGAAATTTTAGCGCCATACTTTTGCCACATTTTTCTGTTATAAATAGTATAACAAAAATTCTCGTTAAAGGCTTTATTGATATAATATAAAACACATATAATATAAAGTAATAGGAGGGGAGAAAAATGCAATCAGTACTTATTATAGATGACGATGAAAATGTTCACGAGTTTTTAAACCTCTATCTTAAAAAAGAAGGTTACTTTACATATTCGGCATATAACGGAATAGATGCCATCAAAGTTTTTAAGGAGCACTCTCCTTCGGTGATAATACTTGACATAATGATGCCCGGATTAAATGGCTTGGAAGTGTGCAAGGCTATTAGAAGCGAGAGCAAGGTTCCCATCATAATGCTTACGGCAAAAGGTGAAGATATAGATAAAATATTAGGATTGGAAATCGGAGCCGATGATTATATAACAAAACCTTTTAACCCCAGGGAGGTCGCCGCAAGAATTAAGGCGGTATTACGGCGGGTGGAAGACTTCTCCGGCGCTTCAAACAAGATTTTAAACTATCCCGGACTGGAGATTAATTTAAACGATTATACCGTTAAGGTAAACGATACACCCATACAGTGCACATCCAAGGAAATTGAGATTCTATGGATTATTGCAAGCAAGCCAAATCGCGTATTTACCCGAGAACAGCTTTTAGAGCTGGTGTGGGGCTATGAATATGCCGGTGAAACACGCACTGTAGATACCCATATCAAAAGAATAAGAGCAAAGCTTAATATTAAAGATGATTTACCTTGGGATATTAAGACGGTGTGGGGCGTAGGATACAAGTTTGAGGTGAAATAGCATGAAATCCATATTTTCAAGGCTGATTATTTCATTTATTGTTACCATATTAATAGCCATTTTTTCCATAGGAGTACTTTTTTCCGGCCTCTTGGAAAATTACCTGACGGAACAAAAAGAAATTGAACTTAAAAGCAAAGGCAACAGGATTGTTGAATTGTCCAGGGATTATTTAAACCACAACATAGATGAAGGCACTTTTGCATATGTCTTAAATTCCATAGATGCCGTTGTAGATTCCCGCACCCTTATAGTCGATAAATCAGGAAATTTTTTAAACTTCAGCTACAGGCCAAAGGGCTATAATATACCGCCCCTTCCGCTGCTTAAAAGGGCCACAATTTTTGATGACTCTGACATTGCACAGATATTGAGAGGCTCTACAGTATCTAAAAGCGGTTACAGCATTTTCTTTAATGAGCCTATGATAACCGTGGGCATTCCCATATATAACACTGATTATATCCCTACCATAATAGGAGCTATTGTATTGAGTTCTCCCGTTACAGGGGTCAATGAAATTTTAAACAAGGCTACTGCGCTTTTGGTTTTTGCAAGTTTAGCCGCCCTGGCTTTTTCTCTTATTACAGCTTTTTTCATTTCCAGGACACTGTCAAGGCCAATCCATACCATATCAAAGGCTGCCCGGGATGTGGCAGAAGGCAACTATTCTCAAAAGCTCAGTATATCCCGGAAGGACGAAATAGGAAGCCTGGCATCCTCCTTTAATTATCTTACGGAAAAATTAAAGGACACCATCGGGGATTTAAATAATGAAAAAAGCAAGCTCTCGGATATTTTATACAGCATGGAGGAAGGGCTTATTGCCCTTGATTTAAGCCTTAACATAATTCATATAAACCCGGCGGCGCTACATTTACTTGATATAAAGAAGTCTTCCCCTGTTTTAAAAGATGACATATATGGAGGGGATATTTTTAAAAATGCCTCCGATGTCTTGCAAAACGGCAAAAGTATCACTTACGAGAAAGAGACAAGTGAAGGAAGAATTGTCAGCATAATTATGTCTCCTCTGAAATATAAGGACGGACATATTTACGGAGTTATAATACTTTTGCAGGATATCAGCGAATCGGTGAAGCTGGAAAAAATGAGAAGGGATTTTGTAGCCAACGTCTCCCATGAACTGCGAACACCGCTTACTTCCATAAGAGGATTTATTGAACCTTTGATTGACGGTACTGTAGAGGATGATAAGACCATTTTAAAATACCATACCATAATCCGAAGCGAAACTCTGCGCCTTGAAAAGCTAATAAATGATCTTCTGGATTTGAGCAGATTCCAGGCGGGCAAGGTGGTCCTTGACATACAAAGGGTTGATATTACGGAATTGATATCCAATGTGTCGGCTAAATTCAAGCCTCAGTTTGATTCAAAAGAGATTAAGTTTGCCTTCAATAAACCTAAAGATTCCCTTTTTGTTTCGGCTGACGGCGACAGATTGGAACAGCTCATAATAATATTTATAGATAACGCCATTAAATTCACTGAAAGATACGGTAAAATAGAAATAAGCCTTTTTGAAGAAGGGGATGCAGTCAGAATATCCATAGAAGATTCAGGATTAGGCATACCTAAAGAAGATATCCCATATATATGGGATAGGTTTTACAAAGTTGATAAATCAAGGACAAATAAGAATTCCGGCACGGGATTAGGACTTTCCATTGCCAAAAACATAATCGAGCTTCATGGCCAGCATATATGGGTTGAAAGTGAACAAAACAAAGGTACCCGGTTTGAATTTACAATGAAGAAGGAAGCATAAGATGCTTCCTTCTTCATTGTAAAAAATTATTTGAGTATCTTAGTCACAATCTTTTTTAGGTGTTTCTTTATCGTGTTTATCCTTATCATACTTTTTCATATTCTTATGCTGCATTGGCATATAGCCGTTTTCTTCTATTTTCTTTTGAATTTCTTCCAGTCTTTTAAGCTTTTTTTCAGCCTGCTCTTTTGTTATGATACCAAATTCGCTGTACTTCTTAATCATTTCTTTTTTCAATTCATACATTTTTTCAGAAATGGCCTTTAATTCATTTTTTTGAGCATCAGTCAGCTTTACCTGCTGATTGATTTTCGGAGCATCCGAAGATGGCAAGCCTTTCTCTTCCGCTGCCAGTGCTGCCGTAGATGACACAAATACCGTCAGTATGGCAGCAGTAATTGCATAACAAATTTTTCTTCGCATTCTTCATAGCACCTCCATTTTATTCAGGATTTTATCCTGTCCTCACTATTATTTGCATAATGTGTGACAAAATTGCGGCACTTATGAAAAAAAACTGTAACAATAAAAACCAATCATCACCCCATGGTAACATTTATAGTCATTGTACCAGAGGCTTCCAAGGTCAATGGTATGGCAACCGTGGGCAGCTTGTTGGAAATTTCTATATTTTCACCAGTCATAAGGTAGGGCGGGGTAATATCGATATGTACGGATTTATCCCCGAAAACACTGCAGGCATTTCCCATAATCATATTTCCCATTTCCGAAATGGCGCTTTTGCTTATTTCATCAAGCTCGGCAATCATCATGCCGCCCATCATGGCTGAAGCTATGTTCTTCGCCGTATCTTTAGATAATTCAAAGCATACCTGCCCTTTTATATCTCCTACGACACCTACGATAATATTTATCTGTTCCGCCTGATATGGATGATTCTTTACATATACCTTCCCCAATGAAACATCAACATTGCACAAAGCCTTCAAGATCGAAACTGAAGCCTGTATAAATGGATTGATATTTTCTACTTTCATGTTATTTTCCTCATTTCACGTCATTATCATTTGTATAATAAAGCATTTTATTAATAAACTACTCTGTTCCTTCCCAGGCGTTTTGCCTCATACAACTTTTTGTCAACCAGTTCAATAACTTCATCTGCAGTAGCATCCCGGCTGTTTTCATCTATTGTATGGACTCCAAAACTGCAGGTAATGCTAATAGAATTTGAACCTACTGTAAATACCTTATTCTCCATGCTTTTGCGTATTCTCTCCGCCACTTCAACTGCAGCACTTTTATGGGTATTTGTAAGGCAGAGCATAAACTCCTCGCCGCCGTACCTTGCCACCCAATCTTTGTCTTTACTTATATGCTGATCCAGTAAACCAGCAAATTCTTTAAGCACTGCATCACCTGCCATGTGCCCGTAAGTATCATTGACTTTTTTAAAAAAGTCCAAATCGGCAAATATTATAGACAAAGGCTCATCCTTGGCGTATGCATTTAAAAGGTCTACAGGCAGCCTTTCATTTATATACCTTCTGTTGAATACCTCTGTCAGTGCGTCCTTTACAGCTACCCTATTCATATGCTCAATCATGGTAAAAATCCTCACATCCTGGCCGTGCTGAGCATCACCAAACACCAGGTTTTGGGTGGTTTCTTTCAAAAGCTCAACTATCAGTTTTCTTGCCATGACATTCACAGGCACCGCAGTGACCATATATATTTTATCCCCCATGCTTTCTATTTTAAAAACCGTATCATTTTCAATAAATGCCCTCATGGAAATGCAATTGTCACAGATAGCATTTTTCATCCATATGTCAAAGCAGGGATGCTCTCCGTAGCTTAAATCGCCATTTTTAAGCTCCAGCACAGTTTTTCTGACAGGGTCAACAATCCGCATGGCATTATACATTTTTTCAAAAATATGAAGCTTGTCTAATAAACTTTCCAACTCACTCATAATCTCATCCTTTATCAGCGAGCAACGTCGCCTCTTATTATCAGCATTTCTGCGTCTTTTTCCGGCAAGGGTTTGCTGAAATAATTCCCTTGTATTTTATGACATTTATATTTGTTCAGATATTCCAGCTGTTCTAAAGTTTCCACGCCTTCCGCAACTACATTTAAGCCCATGGTCCGGCCCATCATGACTATCTGTCCTGTCAAAGCCTTGTCCTCGCTTTCCGTGGAGATGCTGTCTATAAAGGATTTGTCTATTTTTAATGTACTGATAGGCAAAAGCTTTAAGTAGCTCAAGGAGGAATAACCTTTACCAAAATCATCAAGAGCTATTTTTACTCCTTTGCTGCATAAAAGCTTAAGTTTTCCTTCTATTGCAGAATAAGACTCCATCAAGACCGATTCAGTAACTTCGAGCTCCAAAAATTCAGGATTAAGGCCATGAGACTCTGTAATTTTAAGCACCACATCAGCAAAGTCATCCTGCAGAAGCTGCAGCATTGAAATGTTTACTGCAATATTAATATCATCTTCTCCCTGGTCATGAAGCTTTTTTAAAAATAAACAGGCTTTATTTAAAACCCATTCACCAATGGGCATGATTAATTGAGTGTCTTCTGCAATTTTTATAAATTTTAAAGGAGAAACATACCCCAATTCCTTGCTTTTCCACCTTAACAATGCTTCTAAGCCTGTAATTGCTCCTTTTTTTATTTCCAGCTGTGGCTGATAATAGAGTTCAAATTCATCATTCTCAAGGGCTGTACGCAAATTCTTTTCAATCAAAGCCCTTTCTGCAACCATTTCATTCATAGGCTGGGTATAGACCACATAGCGGCTTCTGCCGGATTCTTTGGCTTTGTACATTGCAATATCAGCACATCTTAACAGCTCATTGCTGTCCATTCCATGATAAGGATACAATGAAACTCCAATGCTTATATTTACATGAAGTTCTTTTTCACCTACTTTGAAAGGCTTCTTAAATCCCATTAGAATTTGAGCGGCAAATCTCTCAGCATCTTCCTGCTTTTCAATGTTCTCCAAAACAACAATGAATTCGTCTCCACCCAGCCTGTAAACAGTTCCTTTATCAAGCAGCAGCTCTTTCAATCTCTCTCCGGTGGATTTAATCAATTCATCTCCAAAAGAGTGGCCCATTGAGTCATTTATAAATTTAAAATTATCAAGGTCTATGAAAAAAAGGGCTCCGCTTACGAAAACGCTGTTGGCAAAGATTCTCCCAAAATTCTCATCCAGTGCCCAGCGGTTGGGAAGGCCGGTCAATATGTCATGATAAGCCATGTGATGAAGCTTGTCTTCACTCTCTGTGAGCTTCTTTTCACTGTCCATAAGTGAATCAAATTGACTGCGAAGTTCTTCTTCAGATGCTGCAATTTCTTCATGGGCTGCTTCCAATTCTTCATAGGTAGAAGTTAATTCCTGGTAGCTTTCGATTATCTTCTCTTCGTTTGCTTTAATCTTTTTTAAAGCAGGATATATAAGGGCAAAAATCAAAATCCCGGTGACAACTACATATATCCATCCTTTTAACATGCTTATACGTATCAATGCCTGCTTGTCTGAAATTATCATTTCCAACACCTTGTCCGATAATAAAATCCACAAGGCTCCTAAAAACATATAAACTAACGTTATGCGAACCGAAATATATCCCGGGTTAAATTCTTTACTGCCAGGAAGTTTTTCTCCGGAAAAATTATACCAATAGGACCTATTATTTTCCTCTTTTACTTCATTTACATCCTGTTCCATTTATTACACCTCTCATGCTTAAGCATGCTCACACTTTAGTGTGCATATACTTTAGTATGCTATAATCCCCATGCCAAATATTACAAGCATGGGGAATTCCAAGCTTCGAAGTATTAAATTTTATAACTTATTATACTGCTTCTAATATATATAAATAATTCTCAATTTTTATAAGGTTACTACAATAATTTCCTGTTTTAATTGTATTACAACATTTTTCATTTTTCAACAAAATATGAACATATTGCAAATAAATTATAATAAGTAAATAATTCTTAATTAAATTATAATTTATTATATGAAGTCCGTCGTGTTCCGGCATAGTTCCTTTGTTGTATCTACACTCTTTAGAATAAAAATGAAGGGCAACTAATTTATTTGGCTTCTCTTAAAAGAAGGCCCAGACAATTAATATACAGGTGGATATTGTCCATCAATTCCTTGTCAAGGCCGTATATATTATTGAGAAACTCATGACCGAAGAACCTTGTTTCTACATTAAGGCACGCCTTTATATAGTTTTCGATATCTTTTAATTTTGCTCCGCCGCCATGTATATAAATAAGTTTCAGTCTTTTTCCGGAACCCGACAGAATGTAATAATCCATGATTTTGGTTATATGCTCTAAGATTTCATCAATGGCATCTCTTGTTTTATTCTTTGTATTATATATACTTTCATCAATCACTTTAGTCCCAAAACTTATTTCTCTTTCGAGAT
Source organism: Oxobacter pfennigii (assembly GCF_001317355.1). Lineage (NCBI taxonomy): Bacteria > Bacillati > Bacillota > Clostridia > Eubacteriales > Clostridiaceae > Oxobacter > Oxobacter pfennigii. The sequence continues at coordinate 6,834 of NZ_LKET01000035.1, read as the reverse complement.
ATAAGTTTCCCTTTTCCATCAATGCAAATGTTGCTGATATATATCCTATATCAAGTATGCCTATACACTCATCAGAGTTTTCATCCTCTTGCGGCAGGTTCTGAAAGAGATTTGACATGCTGTTGGAAAATACGTCTATTACCCTCGCTTTAAGCTTTAATCTCCCTAATATATCCGTATATTTATCTATCTTTGATTTAGGTGCGGCAGCAAGCAAAACCTCTGCTCTTGCTTCACCATCCTTATTTATAACATCAAGCTTCTTTGAGTTTATCACATATTCATTATAATCGATAGGAAGGTACTCTGTTATTTCATAGTATACAGCCTGCTGAAGCTCCTTATGCTTCATGTCGGGCAAACTCAGACGGCGTATTATCAAATCCCTTCCTTTAATCCCCATAGATACATTTTTAGCTTTGAGCTTCTTTTGCATTAAAAGTTTATGTATTTTTTCAACTACATCCGCTTCTTCCGCGATATCTTCAGAACCTTCTTTTACATCGCATATTCCGTGGCCTGTTATCCTTACTCCGTTTTTATACCTTTTACCCTGCACTACTTTTACATACCGGCTGCCTATATCCATAACCAGTATATTTTTATTGAAGAGCATAATTTATCCTCCTTTAATGTTAAGGGAGCACTAATGCAGTAGGGCAATTTCCCTCTTTAAAGAATGAATCTGAGGGAGTTTAAAAAGTGTCCCCATTGATAAATTCTTTTCCACAAACATATAAATGTATTCAATAAAAAACACTGTATCAATAATAAAGATACAGTGTTTATCCCTTATAATTTTAAAGCATTATGCCTGCATTACCCCGAAATGCTTATAGTCAATCTGTACACCCGGATCAACTATTATAAAGTCGTCGTCCCACTCTTCCTTCAAGGCCTTATACAGTATATTTATGGAGCCCTTTATAACTTCGTGCTCTAAATCAAGGGTTGATGCTATCTGCTTTGTTGATTCAAGTATCTCCTGAAGTTCATATGCTCCCGTTTCTATTATCCTCAGCTTCTCATAGCTTTTAAGCATTGCTTCCATTACTCTTTTGGCTCTTTTTTCTCCATACTTATTCAAGCAATAAGTATAGTCTGTCCATATATTTGATTCACTTTCAAGGTAACCCTTTGTGAGATAATAGGAAACCGCTTTTTCATCCCATTGCTTTTTTATTTTATCCCCGCCTAAAAACAGGGATATGCAATCGGAAACGTTGGGTATTATTATTCTGGCTTTATCATGATGAAGCCCTATTAATGAATTTCCGCAATTTCCGTAAAGCATGAGAATGTTATCTACATTATCAATTGTGTCCAATGTATCCTGCAGCGCATGGCTTAACTTTTCAGGAGTGTTATGAAGCCCTGATTTTATCCATATGACAGGAAAATCTATATTCATTTCTTCTATTACGTGTATTATTTCACTTTTCAAGGTTTTGCAAGCAACAGCAATTGTCTTCATAACATTACCTCCAATCCTCACTGGCAATCTATAAAATAATAACTTTTCTTTCGTCTCCAGTATAACATGTATGAAATACATTTTATATATATGATTTTTTTCATTGGTTACATTAACTTACATATAAAGAATAAAAAGGCGGAAGACTGTAAATTATACCTCCGCCGCCTCTTCATTTCTTTAAGCAAGTGATAATCTTAGCTTCCGGCAATATAAGCCATGGAATAAATTACATTGAAAATTTACACTAAGCTACACCTTTCCTGTTTTTCAACTCCTGCTGAATTGATTCCATCTTTTCTCTATTCAAAGGATAAAAATACATAATTACCGCAGCCAATATGCTGACAACCATAGGGAGCACTGCTGCCATAGTCCTTATTCCATTTATGATTACAGGATCCTGAGTATTTGCAACAAAGCCTATATAGGCAAGAGCAAATGCCGCTATGGAACCTCCGATAAGCACCCCTAATTTAATGGGGAAAATAACAAGGCCCATATTAACGGCTCTTGAGCTTTTGCCTGTCTTCCATTCGCCGTAATCCGCTGTGTCTGAGAAGAAAGCCGGAACAACTGCATTGCTTATACCAAAACCAAACTGTGCAACGGTGACAAAGGCAATAAACAAATAAGCATTGCTTCCTGCAAGCAAGTACACTAAAAGCATGCCTAAAAACCAGAATCCTATGCCTATATTATATGTAGCCTTTTTATCAAATCTTTTAGCCAGAAATTGTGCAGCAGCATTTCCTAAGAACCCTCCGCCAAAGCTTATGGGGAAATATATGGACATCATAAGAAGGCTTCCTACAACATATCTGAAATAATACATGTTAAATCCAGTTAATATGTTTGTTGCAGTCAATATAACGGTATTTGAAATCATGAGTATTAAGAGGGGTTTGTTTGTCGCAACCTGGGTAAGCATATCCTTTAATGTAACCCTCTGGGAAGAAGCTTTTTGAGCCCCCGGCTTGTCATAATCCTTTGCCAATGAAGCCAGCCAGTACATACCTATTATAACTATGATTCCGTACACTGTGACTGTATAAAAATACCCTTTAGCGTCATTGCCTCCGCCTAAAAGCCCTATAAGTGGAACTGTTATAAGGCCTCTTACTATCTGTCCTAAGGAGCCACCCTGCCCCCTGGCGGATGCAAGCTTTGCTCTTTCATTCTGGTCACTGGTGAATGTGGGCAAAAGAGCGAAACGTCCTGTTGAACAGAAATTAACGAATACATATCCAAGAATGTAGGCTGCGCTTAAGTAAAATATTTTGACAGGTGTGCTTACATTAAAATTAGTAAACATAAGCATATTGAAGATAACTATTAAAGGCGCTGCTAGAAATAACCATGACCTGTATTTTCCCCAAGGGAGGTTGCTTTTTTCAACTATTATTCCTATAATAGGCACATCCACTGTATCGGCTATCCTGCCTATAAGCAATATAGTGGCAACTACTGCCGGGGCTATTAAGGCTGCATCAGTTAAAAAGAAAGAGATGTACTGTACCCCCATGGTTGTTAAAAAACCAAGGGCAAATTCTCCGAATCCATAGGCAAAAACTATTTTATTGCTCAGTTTTTCAGACATTTTACTCTCCTCCGATAATTTTTTTTGGTTTTGACCTTAATAAATAAGTAATCTTTTATATGTCTTATGAGCACAAATTGATTATGAAGTTGAACATTACATCCTCAAACTTTTCAATTTTTGGTGCTGCTACACTATGAAGACGTTCAAATAGCTCGGTGTGCTTTTCTTTATATTGAGACCAGGTGGAGAAATATTTTGAATTCATATTGGCATCAATCTCAGCTATAATCTCATCTGTCCTGTTTACACGCGGCTTAGGCTCTGTATTTCCGGCACGCTCAGCTTCTGAATACCTGCCGTTTAAATATACATACTCCTGAACGGCTTTGAGGTTTTCGACTATGTTTCCGCTTAAATCAAAGGCGTTTTTATCAAAATCAAACATAAAATGTCCGCCGGGAGCTAAAATATCCAACAGCTCCTTAGCCTTGTCAATGCACTGTTCTTTTGTTCCTGTATGAAGCAGCATTAATGGATAGAATCCGGATATGATGTGCTTTTTGCCCAGTTTTTCTTTTACGAGCTTTGGATCGCCGTATTCAAATCGCATAATTGTATTTTCGGGAAGCTCGTATAAATGATCCAGATATCTCATGAAGTCATGCTCCACAAATAAGGATACGTTAATTCCCATTTCAGACAGCGTGTCCACCTGTTTCTTAAATGAAGGCCACCAGAATTTTTCAAAATCTTGGGTCCTCATATAAGGAGCCATGTGAAGGGGAATAACAGTTACTCCATATTCTGATTTGACAGGAATTTTGCCTTTTTTGATAAGAATTGGGGTAATTGCATCACAAGCCTCAACTACTTTATCGGGGATTCTTCTGATGTCTTTTGAAATGCCGGTAAAACTTCTGAAAAAGTCTGCCATGAAATCATAGGGAGCAGTCGTTGCATTGCCGGGTATGGCAGCAAAACCGTATTTAGCTCTCATTTTTCCTGCTATCATTCCTGTTGTAGCCATTTCTTCTCCATGTGCCCTTGCTGCTTTGGCTAAAGCAAGTGCTCTTGAAAAAGGATCGGAATCAAGCTCGGTATAAAGACGGGGTAAAATTTTTTCTATAATACAATCATATGGTGAAGCAATAAATTCGTCATATTCTTCCGGTCCCATTCCCATGACATTAGGGTGCTGCATGGTACCGGTAGAACCCATAATAAAGGGCTTGGACCCCAATAACTGATAAAAAGAAGGATACCTTCTTGTACCTCCCGGCATACTGTCTGAGAAAAAGTCCTGGCACACCTTGTCAAAAACTGCCTCAGCTTTGGTCATATCCCAATAAATTTCCGCAATATCCATTCCTGCATAAAGTATCATTGCATCCAAGGTAAATGCACTGCTTACCGGAATCCTTGTGGGGACATTGCCTCTGTATAAATCCTTATACATCTGGGTTCTTTCATTTGATAAGGAAACTGCATCGCTCATTTATTTCACCCACCCCTGACATATTTTAACGCCTTCTGCCGCGTTAGTCGTGAAAGCATCTGCGCCAATTTGAGCACAAGCTTCCTTTGTAACGGGATTTCCGCCTATTATGATTTTTACGCTATCCCTTAGTCCTGCTTCTTTAATGGCATCGACGGTATCTTTCATTGCTTCAAGTGCAAGGGTCAATACTCCGCTCATGCCGATAATATTTGGCTTAACTTCTTTAATCTTGTCAATAAAGGCTTCAGCCGGCTGGTCTATTCCTAAATCGTAAACTGTAAAACCTGCTGCTTCACACATGCTTTTGAATATGTTCTTTCCGATGTCATGCAAGTCTCCGGCAACAGTTCCTAAGACAACTGAGCCTGCGCTTGCGGTGTTTGTACTTCCCAATACCGGTTTTAAGGTATTGATGGCGTTTGTAAGAAGTTCTCCTGCAAATATTAAGTCTCCTACGAAATACTCACCTTTCTCATAAAGGTCGCCCACTATTGCCATGCCGCTCTGGCAGGCTGCCACAACTTGCTGTGCGTCTTCTTCTGAAGGATTTGTTGCCACGAAGCTGTCTAATACTTCAAGGACTTTTTCTTCATCCAATTCCCCAACAGATTCTGTCAATGCTTTTAAATCTACCATAATTTCTTCCTCCAATTTTTTATAATAATTCAGGAATAAAAACTATCCCCCTTTCATCTTCGGCGCAAACTTCCTTACTTATTTTTATAATGACTGCATAATGCTATATAATATAAATTCGGTACACCGAAGTTAATTCAATAAGTTTCAGGTTTTAAGGAAAAAGTCTGAATATAAAAATAGGGATAAATATATAGGCTTAATTTTAAGAACATAGATACTAAAATTTAAGAATTGAAAATATGCTTGCTGAAAATATGAAATGTATATGTTGTTATGTTTTTTTCTATATATAGTGCTATTTCGTGATAAATTTGCATATTTTTATTATTATTATAAAATTTCTCCGCATTTTTGTCAATATATACTAATATTTTTAGCATTTTTTAAAAATTTGCATATTGTTAAAAGTATTGTTATTATTTATATAAATGCGTTTTAAATGTGTAACCTGTAAATACTGTGAATGATGCGAGGTAATTTATGAAAAACAAGGAAGATGCTAATGGTTCAGTAAATACAAACTACAACACCAAGGAAGTTATAATGGCTGCAGCAAAGCTTCAGTTTTTTGAAGAAGGTTATTTTAAAACCACAATTGCCAACATTTTTAAGGAAATCAATATTCCGATGGGGGTCTTTACCTATCATTACAAGACAAAGGATAATTTAATCAGCGAAATATTCACCCAATATTATTCTGAAATATCCAAGCTTATTGAAAGAAGCTTCACCGTCCCTCCTTCTCAAAGTTTCCTTAAACATATGCTGATATCAAGAATTTTTTACAGAATTATACTTGAAAATGAAAAAAACGCCAGATTTTATTATGAAGTTATTCATGATAAATCCAGCTACAGGTTCTTTAAAAATGTAGTTATACCCAAACACAGAGGACTGCTGAAAGAATTTAACGTACTTGTAACTGAAGAGGAGTTTCAAAGCATAGTAGTAATGGGTTCCGGAGCAAGAAGGGAGTTTTTTTTAAGCTATTTTGAAAATAATATTAAAATGTCCGTAAATCAGGTTGTAAATCTCTTAGAGTCCATAGTGCCCAGAATGCTTAAAATAGACCAGAATTTAATTGACAGCATACTTTTAAAGTCCATAGATTTAGCAGATTCTCTTGATTACAGTGAAATCAAATTTTTAGTCTAGATAATGACATATGCCATCTAATTTCAAAGAGCTTATCGGCCGGAAAATCTTCCTGATTTTAACGGCCGCGCTCAGGGGCTGTTGCATTTTGAACACTCGATTCGCTATGTTCAAGTTCTGCAAGTTCTAAGTCTCCCTGCCTTGAAAATACAAGAATTTTGATAACTTGCTATCGCTTAGACAATCTAAAATTCTAAGTATTTTCTTCGGCAGCGTCATCAAGAACTTGTTCAGAACTCTCACAATGCTCATTTACGTTGTTCAAAATGCAACAGTCCCTCGCTATTTTTCGCTCCTTTGAAATTCGATGCCCACTACATGGTTAATATACTATAAATATAAAAAAACGTCCTGTTTTTAAAACGGGACGTTTTATAATTCTTTTACTGCTCTTTTATAGGCCCTATTTTATTTTTACGGTAAGCATTGGTAAAGTTTCTGCAGAATCTGTCTCTTCCTAGTAAAGCTTCAGTTGCTAAAAGGGATGCCATCATATCTCTGTTGCAAGGATCCATTATGGCCGAA